>NZ_JAOCLC010000049.1:0-40828 GCF_029845105.1 Stenotrophomonas sp. GD03654
CGGCGCGCCGGCCGAGAAATCCGCGTACGGGTCGTGTTCGCCGCTGCTGCCTTCGGACAGGCGGAACTTCAGCGCCAGGCCATCGCGCGAGTCGGCCGCACGCAGTGCTTCCTCCTGATCGATGACGCCGGCCTTGGCCAGCCGGAACAGGCACTGGTCGAAACTCTCCATGCCTTCTTCCAGCGAGCCTTCCATCGCCGCCTTGATCTCGTGCACCTGGCCGCGGCGCAGCAGGTCGCGGATCATCGGCGTGTTGATCAGCACCTCGGTGGCCGGCAGGCGACGGCCCTCCTTGTTCTTCACCAGACGCTGGCTGATCACCGCGCGCAGGTTCAGTGCCAGGTTCATCAGCACGTTCTTGTGCGCGCTTTCCGGGAAGAAGTTGAGGATGCGCTCGATGGTCTGGTCGGCGTTGTTGGAGTGCAGGGTAGCCAGGCACAGGTGGCCGGTCTCGGCGAAGGCGATGGCCGCCTCCATCGTTTCCGCATCCAGGATCTCGCCGATCAGGATCACGTCCGGCGCTTCACGCATCGCGTTCTTCAGCGCGTTGTGGAAGGCATGGGTGTCCAGCCCGACCTCGCGCTGGTTGACGATCGACATCTTGTGCTTGTGCAGGTACTCGATCGGATCCTCGATGGTGAGGATGTGACCGGTGGTGGTGCTGTTGCGGTGGTCGATCATCGATGCCAGCGACGTCGATTTGCCGGAACCGGTGGACCCCACCACCAGCACCAGCCCGCGCGGGGTCATGATGACGTCCTTCAGCACCTGCGGCAGGTTCAGTTCCTCGATGCTCGGGATGCGGCTGCGGATGGCGCGGATGACCATGCCGACCTCGCCCCGCTGCTTGAACACGTTGACGCGGAAGCGCCCGGCTTCGGGAAGGGCGATGGCCATGTTGAGCTCCAGCTCGCGCTCGAACTGCGGCACCTGGCCTTCGTCCATCAACGAGTAGGCGATTTTCTTGACCATGCCGGGCGGCAGGCCGGTGTTGCCCAGCGGATAAAGCTTCCCCTCGATCTTGATATAGACCGGTGCCCCGGTGGTCAGGAACATGTCCGAAGCGTTCTTTTCGGTCATCAGCTTCAGGAAGTAGCCGATATCCATTGCGAATTTTCCCCAACGAAACGGCCGACGCCCGTTGCCAGCACGGTGTCGGCTTGACGACAATGGCCGTGAACCGACAACCGGTACGGCCTCCCCAATGAAACGACTTAGCTTCGCACGAATGCGCCATGGCCTGTATGTGATGGCGTTTGCATTCGCACTGTCTGCCCCCGCCTGGGCGCAGGACGCCGCACTGGAACTGGCGCAGGCCCGGCAGGCGGTCGACAAGGCCACCCAGGCCGATGCCGACCAGTACGCCCCGGACCTGATCGGTCTGGCCCGCCAGGGGCTGGAGCAGGCCCAGCGCGCCGCCGGCGACCGCCGCGAGCGCAAGAACGCCCCGGCGATGGCCCAGCGCGCCGCCGCCGATGCCGACCTGGCCCGCGTCCGCAGCGAGGAGGCCACCGTCACCGCGCAGCTGCAGCTGCGTCGCAACGA
Organism: Stenotrophomonas sp. GD03654; assembly: GCF_029845105.1. Lineage (NCBI taxonomy): Bacteria > Pseudomonadati > Pseudomonadota > Gammaproteobacteria > Lysobacterales > Lysobacteraceae > Stenotrophomonas > Stenotrophomonas sp. GD03654. Next base: position 1,546 of record NZ_JAOCLC010000049.1, read on the forward strand.
GGTCAACCAGCTGCAACGCCAGCTGTCGACCGGGGAGGACCGCCGGTGAAGCCGATGACTGCCGCAACCCTGGCCGCGCTGCTGGCGCTGCCGACCCTGGCCTTGGCCGCCGACAACCCGATGGTGGCGCAGCTGAGCCAGCGCCTGATGGCCATCCAGGCCAATCCCGACACCGCTGAGCTGGGTGCCTTCGAGCGCATGCAGGCCCAGCAGGCCATCGCCACCCTGGACAAGGCCAAGCGCCGCGACCAGGAGCTGGCCACCTACCTGGCCGAGCGCCGGGTGGAGATTGCCGAGACCGCCGTGCGCGCCGCGGTGGCCGCGCGCGAGGTCGACCGCTTGGAGCGGACCCGCAGCGACCTGCTGATCGAGGCCAGCCGCCGCGACGCCGCCCGTGCCCGTCAGGAAGCCGAGCAGCTGCGCATGCAGGCGCAGATGCAGGCCGAGGAGGCTGAGCGTCTGCGCCAGGCCGCCGAAGCCGAAACCCTGGCCCGCCAGGACGCCGAGAACGCCCTGACCAGCGTGGCCGGCAAGCAGCAGCAGCGCCTCAGCGCCGCCCAGCAGAACGCCGCCAAGCTGGCCCGCGAGGAAGCCGAGCTGGTGTCCGGGCAGAAGCTGCCGGGCTCGAAGTTCGACGGCCGTGGCGAAGTCTTCACTTTCAATGGTGACGCCTTCGCCACTGGCGCCTCCAGCCTGTCCGGCGGGGCCCGCAACCAGGCCAAGGCCCTGGCCGAGTACCTGAACATCGGCAAGAAGGGGCGCCTGCGTATCGAGGCCTATGACAGCGCCAATGGTGTGGGTCAGAAGCGTGCCGAAGCGCTGCGCGATGCTCTGGTCGCGGCGGGTGTCGCCAGCAACCGGATCCAGGTCAGCGGCAAGAAGGCGGCGTCCACCCGGGCGCGCTCGGCCGAGGTCATCATCGCCCCGTAATTGCTTGATATTGTTTGTTTTTCGTTGTGATGAGCATTCAGCCTGAACCCCGCCCCGGCGGGGTTCGGTCTTTTTGCCGCAGGGGTCTTGTACCCCGCCTTGAGCAGGCGTAGGGTCAATCGTCCGGGACGCAATGCCGCGGACCGGACGATGGGAGGGCCGGGCCGATGCAAACAGGGCGCGAACCGCAGCGAATCGACGTGCGCAGGCCAGTGCCGCAGGTCGTTGCAGGCGTCCAGGTGGCCATCGACCGGCGCTCCTCCATGAACAACGCCCCGTGCCTCGCGGCCGGGGCGTTCGTGTATCTGTCGAAGGAGGTCCATCATGTTTGAAGATCAGCCCCAGAGCGAGATCGACGCCCGCCGCGCGCGTGATCCGGAGTTCAGGGCACTCCATGACCAGCACCGCAAGTTGAACAAGAAGTGCATGGACGCGGAGTTGGGTGTACTCCCGATCGATGATGTCACCCTGGGTCGCATGAAGCGTGAGAAGCTGCTGGCCAAGCAACGACTTCTGCGAATGTACGAAACACCGCTCCCAACGACGTCCCCCACACTTTGACGCACCCCGTCACGCCCGGAACGGCGTGACCCGGCCATCGATGGCCCCGCCGGGCGCTCCTGCCCCGGCATCGCGGCACCGCCGATGAGGCGGCCGCGCCAAGGCACCACAAGCGGTGGTGCCTTGGCCTGCAGGTACGACTCACCGATGCGGGCGGTACCGGTCTCCTCGTCGATCCGGGGCCGTCCGCATCTCTTTTTGCGGGCTTGCGGCCCGGCGCCGCGCCGACCTGACATTCATCGCCATCCGACGGATAATCATCGGTCCGGCCCTGTGTGGCGCGAACCGAAAGTCCTCCGAATGCCCATCCATTCTTCCGTCCTCGAACTCATCGGCCAGACCCCGATCGTCAAGGCCCAGCGCCTGGACACCGGCGTCTGTGAGCTCTACCTGAAGCTGGAGAGCGCCAACCCGGGCGGATCGATCAAGGATCGCATCGGCCTGTCGATGATCGAGGCGGCAGAGCAGCGCGGCGACCTGAAGCCGGGCGCGACCCTGGTCGAGGGCACAGCCGGCAACACCGGCCTGGGCCTGGCCCTGGTCGCCCAGCAGAAGGGCTACAAGCTGATTCTGGTTGTTCCCGACAAGATGAGCCGGGAAAAGATCTTCAACCTGAAGGCGATGGGCGCTGAAGTGCGTCTGACCCGCTCGGACGTGGCCAAGGGCCATCCCGAGTACTACCAGGATCTGGCCAAGACCATCGCCGAACAGACCCCGGGCGCCTACTTCATCAACCAGTTCGGCAACCCGGACAACCCGGCTGCGCATGAATTTGGCACGGGCCCGGAAATCCTGGAACAGATGGGCGGCGATCTGGACGCCATCGTGTTCGGCTGCGGCAGCTCCGGCACCATGACCGGCCTGTCGCGCGCCTTTGCCAAGCTGTCGCCGAAGACCGAGCTGGTGTTGGCCGACCCGGTCGGCTCGATCCTGGCCGAATACATCAATGACGGCGTGCTCAACGACAAGTCGGGCAGCTGGCTGGTGGAAGGCATCGGCGAGGACTTCCTGCCGTCCATCTCCGATTTCAGCCGGGTGAAGAAGGCCTACGCCATCACCGACGGTGAGAGCTTCCATACCGCGCGCGAGCTGCTGGCGAAGGAAGGCATCCTCGGCGGCTCGTCCACCGGCACCCTGCTGGCGGCTGCGCTGAAGTACTGCAAGGAACAGACCACGCCGAAGAAGGTCCTGGTACTGGTCTGCGATACCGGCAACAAGTACCTGTCGAAGATGTACAACGACTACTGGATGCTGGACAACGGCTTCCTGGAGCGCCCACAGCACGGCGACCTGCGCGACCTGATCCTGCGCCCGTACGGCCAGCGCGATACCGTCGTGATCGGCCCGAACGATCTGCTGACCACGGCCTACCAGCGCATGAAGCTGTATGACGTGTCGCAGCTGCCGGTGATGGACGGTGACCAGCTGGTCGGCATCGTCGACGAAAGCGACGTGCTGCTGCATGTTTATGGCGATGAGGCCCGTTTCCGCGACAGCGTCGCCACCGCGATGGTCAGCAAGCTGGACCGGCTGGATGTGAAGTCGCCGATCGAGGCCCTGCTGCCGGTGTTCGACCGTGGCCAGGTGGCGATCGTGATGGACGGCGACGCCTTCCTGGGCCTGATCACCCGTATCGACCTGCTGAACTACCTGCGCCGTCGCGTGCAGTAAGCCGCTGATCGAAGACGTTCGCTGCTGAATCCCGGTTTATCCGCGTCAAAGGTCGTTAAGGCCGCGCTGGTAGACTTCCGCACCTTCGATGGCGCCGCGTGTCGGCGCCCCTCAGGAAAGAACATGTCCAACGCTACTTCCCAGGATCGCGCCCTGGCCCTGGCCACGCTGGCCATCCACGGCGGTCAGTCGCCCGATCCCAGCACCGGCGCGGTGATGCCACCGATCTACGCCACCTCGACCTATGCCCAGTCCAGCCCGGGCGAGCACCAGGGCTTCGAGTACTCGCGTACCCACAACCCGACCCGCTTCGCCTATGAGCGGTGCGTGGCGTCCCTGGAAGGCGGTACCCGTGGTTTCGCCTTCGCTTCGGGCATGGCGGCCAGCTCGACCGTGATCGAACTGCTGGACGCCGGCAGCCACGTGGTGGCGATGGACGATATCTACGGCGGCAGCTTCCGCCTGTTCGAGCGCGTGCGTCGCCGCACCGCCGGGCTGGACTTCAGCTTCGTCGACCTGACCGACTTGGCCGCGTTCGAGGCAGCCATCACGCCAAAGACGAAGATGGTCTGGATCGAGACCCCGACCAATCCGATGCTGAAGATCGTGGACATCGCTGCGGTGGCCGCCATCGCCAAGCGCCACGGCCTGATCGTGGTGGTCGACAACACCTTCGCCTCGCCGATGCTGCAGCGCCCGCTGGAGCTGGGCGCGGACCTGGTGCTGCACTCGGCCACCAAGTACCTCAATGGCCACTCGGACATGGTCGGTGGCATGGTCGTGGTCGGTGACAACGCCGAACTGGCCGAGCAGATGGCCTTCCTGCAGAACTCGGTGGGTGGCGTGCAGGGCCCGTTCGACAGCTTCCTGGCCCTGCGTGGCCTGAAGACCCTGCCGCTGCGCATGAAGGCGCACTGCGCCAATGCGCTGGCCCTGGCGCAGTGGCTGGAGAAGCACCCGGCCGTGGAAAAGGTGATCTACCCGGGCCTGCCGTCGCACCCGCAGCATGAGCTGGCGACCCGCCAGATGGGCGGCTACGGCGGCATCGTCTCGATCGTCCTCAAGGGCGGTTTCGAGGCGGCCAAGCGCTTCTGCGAGAAGACCGAGCTGTTCACCCTGGCCGAGTCGCTGGGTGGCGTGGAAAGCCTGGTCAACCATCCGGCGGTGATGACGCACGCCTCGATCCCGGTTGCGCGGCGGGAACAGCTGGGCATCAGCGATGCGCTGGTGCGGCTGAGCGTGGGCGTGGAGGAGCTGGGGGATCTGCAGGTGGATCTGGAACGGGCGCTGGGTTGAAACGCAGTAGCGTCACTTCATGTGCTTACGCATGACTTCATTGGGAAAATTTTCAGATGAATCGAATTTCTCCCGGAGCGTTGTTGAATTCGCTCTGGACAAATCGTGGAATCGTGTGGTTGCTTGGAAAGAGAGACGTTCAGAGCAAATATAAGGGGTCATTTGCAGGCCTGCTCTGGGCTTTCATCAATCCGCTGCTCATGCTGCTCATCTACACATTTGTCTTCGCTGTAATCTTCAAGGCGCGCTGGCATGGTCAGGTGGGCGACAGCAGGGCGCAGTTTGCACTGGTGATGTTCGTAGGCGTGATTATCCATGGCCTTTTCGCCGAGGTGATCAATCGCGCCCCGGGTATCATTTTTGAGAATACAAACTATGTGACCAAGGTCGTTTTCCCGCTCGAGATGCTGCCAGTCATCAGCCTCGGATCCGCCCTTTTTCACTGTCTTGCCAGCGTATGTGTCCTGCTTGCGGGTCTTGTACTCTGCAACGGCGGTTTGCATTGGCAGGCTGTGTTCTTTCCTGTCGTTCTGGCGCCCCTGCTTGTCATTGCGGTCGGTATTGCCTGGATCCTCGCCGCGCTGGGTGTATTCATTCGTGATTTGAAGCAGACAACGACGTTCATCACAACTGCAATGCTGTTTCTTTCGCCGGTCTTCTATCCGCAGTCCGCGTGGCCCGAAAAATACCAGAAGCTGTTCATGTTGAATCCTCTGACCTTCATCATGGAGCAATCCCGGCAGGTGTTGATCTGGGGCAAGTTGCCTGACTTCAAGGGGCTGATCGTCTATTTGATGATTGCCTCCGCTTTCGCTTTCATCGGATTCGCTGTATTCCAAAAAATGCGTAAAGGCTTCGCTGATGTCCTCTGACAATTCGCCCGACCCGTCGCCGGAAGTAGTGATCGATGTATCAGGCCTCGGCAAGTTTTACGAAATCTACGCAGATCCGAAGGATAGGTTGAAGCAATTCGTCCTGCCCGCGCTGGATCGAGCGCTGGGTGGCGAACCCAAGCACTACTATCGCGAATTCTGGGCGCTGAAGGATGTCTCGTTCAGTGTGCGTCGTGGCGAAACCGTTGGCATCATCGGTCGCAACGGCTCGGGAAAGTCGACTCTGCTGCAGCTTGTCTGTGGCACGTTGAGTCCGTCTGTGGGTGAGGTAAAAACAACCGGGCGAATCGCGGCGCTTCTTGAGTTGGGATCAGGGTTCAACCCTGAGTTCACCGGGAAAGAAAATGTAATGCTAAGTGGCGCGTTGTTCGGACTGACTGCCGAACAGATGGAGAGTCGCTACCCTGACATCGTTGAGTTTTCCGGAATTTCCGATTTCATAGATCAGCCGGTCAAGACATATTCAAGTGGTATGGTTGTGCGCTTGGCATTCTCGGTTATTGCACATGTCGATGCGGATATCCTCGTCGTCGATGAAGCGTTGTCCGTAGGAGACGCCTATTTCACCCAGAAGTGCATGAGATTCCTCCGGTCATTCATGAAGCGCGGGACTCTGCTTTTCTGCAGTCATGATATGGGGGCTGTCATCAATCTCTGCGAACGCGCAATCTGGTTGGACAAGGGCGATCTCCGCATGAATGGTGCGCCCAAGGAGCTGTCCCAGGCGTATCTTGCATCGCTTTTCGAGCCAGAATCTGCTGGCACGCCGGTGGTTGCGGCTGAACCTATTCTGGATGAGTCGGAAGAAACAGCGGAGAAGCCACGTGCTGCGACCGACGCCTTTGTCGAGGTCGCACCTGTTGAATACGTGGACATGAGGCAGTCGCTGATCGATGCGTCCAATCTGCGCAACGACATTCAGGTTTTCCAGTTCGACGAGAACCGGGCCTCGTTCGGAACAGGTGCCGCCACCATCACCTCTGTGCAACTGCTGGATGCTGGTGGCAATCCGGTTAACTGGGCCGTTGGAGGGCAGGACGTTACTCTGCAGGTCACTGTCCGGACTAGGGACGAGATCCATCGGCCGATTGTCGGGTTTGTTGTCAAGGATAAACTGGGCCAGATCATCTTCGCGGACAATACTTACCTGTCACAGCGAGACCTGGATATGAAGGTGCCACCGGAAACAACGCTGGTTGCCTCCTTCAATTTTACCTTCCCAGTATTACCTGGTGGGGAATACAGTATTTCACCTGCGGTCGCAGAAGGCACCCAGGCTGATCATGTCCAGCACCAGTGGATTCATGATGCCCTGATCCTCCACGTTCAATCGAGTGCCGTATGTCTCGGCCTGTTTGGCGTACCAATGCGCAGGATCGAAATGGAGATGAAGTCGTGATTAATGGTTCTGTGCCCATGTCCGAACACCATCTGGACTTCACCGGAGAACGCTTCATCCCGGGTGTGACCGGTGAGATCGAGATGGAACATTACCATCGATATCACCTAGCTTGCGAAATCATTGCTGGTAAGCACGTGCTGGACATTGCATGTGGAGAAGGCTACGGCTCCGCCTTGATGTCCCGACATGCTCAGAAAGTAATTGGCGTTGACATTGATCCTGGTGCCGTAGACCACGCTCGTGACGCATACAGGTCCGGCAATCTCGAATTCCATTGCGGCTCCTGCACAGCAATCCCTTTGCCTGATGCTAGCGTCGACGTCGTCGTCAGTTTCGAGACAATCGAGCACCATGATCAGCACCATGAAATGATGAGGGAAATCGTCCGTGTCCTTCGTCCCGACGGAGTGCTGATGATATCCAGTCCGGATCGTGTCGAGTATTCGGAGAAACCGGCATTCCACAATGAATTCCATGTCAAGGAGTTGGATCGTGCCGAGCTCGAGGAGTTGATTCTTCAGTACTTCCCAGCCTTCGAACTTTACGGTCAGCGCACCACCATGGCTTCGATGATCGGGCGGATCAGGCCGATCAGCCCGGTTGCTTCGGATCGTGCCGATGCGATCCGCCACTACTGGAGCGAAGAGGGCGGGCTTCTTGAAGAAGCGCAGAATGCGCAGATGCCTCGCCAGCCCGTCTACTTCGTTGCGCTTGCGTCTGCGGGGGAGATCCCGCGGTTACCTCAGTCCGTGTTTGAGGTTGCTGGCTACGTCGAGGCGCGCGTTCGACAGGTGGCCAATGACTATCAGTGCGAGATTGCGAGGATAGCTCTTGAGCGCGACCAGATGCTTGTCGACAAGGATCAGGCGTGGGGGCAGCGAGTTGAGCAGGTCGCCGCAGATTATAGGATGGAGATTGAACGAATCTCAATTGAGCGCGACCAGGCGCTTCTGGCCAAGGACAGTGATTGGAAGGCTGAAGTAAATAAGGTCGCAGCTGAGTATCAGGAGATGCTGCGGAGTATGGAGGGTGCGCGTGATTATGCTGTCCATGAAGAGAAGGCGCAGCGTCATCTCAATGAGGTGTCACAAGCTAAAAGGGCGCAGTTCGAGAAATCTCTCCCTTTGGTGAGCCTTATTGTTGTCAATTACAATGGCAAGCGTTTCCTGCAGCCGCTCTTGGAGAGCATCGAGAAGCTCGAGTATCCCCGATTTGAAGTAATTTTCGTCGATAATGCGTCGGCTGATGACTCCGTGGGCTATGTTGGATCTGCCTTCCCTTGGGTTCGCATCATCGAATCAAGGAAAAATCTGGGTTTTGCAGGTGGAAACAACCTTGGCATGACCCACGCAAATGGTGAGCTGATTGGGCTGATCAACAACGATACCGTAGTCGATCCGCTGTGGCTCTCGGCTTTGGTCGAGGAGCTGATGTCCCATCCGGCGGCATCAGCTGCTGGATCGAAGATTCTTTTCTTCCGGCGGTATGTCGAGCTCAACATCCAGAGCGGGGCATTCCGCCCGAGCGAAGCAGGTGGTTCGGGCGACACTCGAGAACTTGGCGTGCTTGTTGACGATGAGAGTTGCTTCATCGGAAGTGGTTACCGAAAGCTGATATATTCCGACGGCTTCTGGGGTCCGGAGTATCACGGTTCCAGAAAGGTCAACTGGACAAATGGTGACGCAACGCTACGAATCCCTTTGCCGCCAGAACCGACGGGCGGAAGTTTCAAGTTGAAGCTGGTGCTCTCTGGCTCTGAGATGGGAGGGGGCGGCGAGTTTACTGTCAAGGCAGGCGGGCGTCAGCTGGCATCTGGGCGGCTTGAGACAGGCTTCAAAGAATTCGTTTTTGACTGTGATGCAAGCTTCCTGACGGGTCTGGCGTTTGATGTGATCAACAATGCTGGAACCAACTTGAATGACAGCGGTGAAGCTGGCGATCGTGGCATCTACGAGGTGGACACCGGCCAGTTTGACGCCGCTGAGAACGTCAACGCGCTGTGTGGTGCATCGATGCTGATGCGGCGATCGGCATTGATCGAGGCCGGCTTGTTCGATTCCAGCTTCTTCATGTATTACGAGGATACAGATCTCTGCTGGCGTCTTCGCAAGGCGGGAGGCAGTCTCCGTTATGTTCCTGATAGTGTGGTTCGTCATGTACATACCGGGTCCAGTGTCGAATGGTCACCGACGTTCATCTTTTATGTGTCGAGAAACCACGTCTTGATCAAGATCAAGCATGCTCATGTATATGTAGCGGCAGCCGCATATGCGAGGGAGTCCGCCCGGTGCCTGCGGGCGTCCGTCGCTGCGGTGCGGCGCGGATTCCGGAACGAGAGATGCAATGCAGAGCTTCGTCTTCGACTTCGCATCCAGTATGGATTGCTCAAGCTCGCCCCCCTGGCCTTGCTGCACCGCTGGACCGGACACTTGCGCGCGACTGATATGATTGGGGCTAGAGCACGATGAAAGTTGGTATCTATAATCGCTATTGGTCCACGATGGGTGGTGGCGAGAAGCACGTCGGAACCATCGCAGAAGTATTGTTGTCTGAGGGCTACGAGGTTGACCTGATTCGCGTTGGTCCAGTTGATGAGGTCGAGTTCTGCCAGCGTATGAATCTGAAGCTTGATGGCGCGCGATGGGTGGACTGGCCTGCACAGTCGTGCGCCGAGCTCGCGCCCAGAAGTGCTGATTATGACTTGTTCATCAATTCAACCTATTGTTCGTCGATGGTCTCGCAGGCAGCCAGGTCGATCTATCTGGTGTTCTTCCCCCACGAGTTGGTTGAAAGCTCACGCGTCGCTCGCTTCCTGCAGCGGGCGGCAGGAAAGTTGAGTCGCGAGGGATTTCCGCGCTTTGGGCGTATTGCTAATAATGCAAGAAAGCTCGTTCGAGGCCATGTCTCGAAAGACCTGCGCCCTTTTATCGACAGTTACGATGTACCGTTGGCCAATTCAGAATTCACGGCTGCCTGGGTAGAGAAGCGTTGGGCGCGTAAAGCGGATGTTCTACCGCCCCCGATCGATACCGAACGATTCGCTGGAATTGAACTCGACGGCAAGAAAAGGGTAATCCTGAGCGTCGGGCGTTTCTTTGCCGGTGGGCATAACAAAAAGCACGTGGAACTCATTGGTGCCTTCAGGGGTATGTGCGACGCTGGCATGGTGCCAGAGGGGTGGGAGTACCACCTCGCGGGCAGTGTACATGCGGATACAGCCGCCCATCGAGAGTACTTTGAGCGGGTGAATGAGCTTGCTCGCGGTTACCCTATCAGAATCATGGGCAACCTTACTGCCAGAGAGTTGCTGGAGGAGTACTCCGTGGCCTCGATCTTTTGGCATGGTGCTGGCTGGGGTGAGTCGGAAACTATCGAACCGGAGAAGCTGGAGCACTTCGGCATGACAGCATGCGAGGCGATGGCTGCTGGTGCAATCCCAATCGTTGTTCCTATGGGGGGGCCGAAGGAAATCGTCACAGATGGCGTCGACGGATTCCACTTCCGTAGTGCGGATGACCTGCGCTTGAAAACCCGAGATTTGATGGCGCTGTACGGAACCGGAGCGCAGATCGAACTGGCCGAGAGGGCCCGCCAGAGCGTGGCCAAGTACTCAAATTCGAGTTTTCGAAACGGGTTCATGAAAATCATGCGCCGTCGTTGACAGTTGCGGAGGAGGAGTGCGCTGGCGCGTTGTTCCGTGGGTAGGCGGTTAAAGGACTGCATTGGTCGGGCTTGATTGCCTGAAAGTTTACGCAACGTGCATTTCCGCCATTCGTAGAGTATAAGTGTGTTAGCGAAGAGAGATTCTTGATGAATGCAATTTCGGTCGGTTGCGAGAAGGCTAGGGGCCTGATTGCATTCACACTTTTCCTGTTTGTTGGTGTCGCCTTCTATCAATTGAGGGCAAATTCTTATCTCACGGCAGTGCCGGGCGATCTGATCGACGCAAGATTCAACTCGGTGGTGCTTGAGCACGTCTATCAATGGCTGCGAGGAGACGTAGAGTCTCTGTGGAGTCCGGGGTTCTTCTATCCTGTGAAGGACGTCCTGGCGCTCAGCGATAACCATTTCGGTTCTATTCTTCCTTATGCCCTGCTTCGCCTTCTTGGGTTTGAGCGGGAGCCGGCGCTTGCGCTCTGGTTGATGCTTGGAGGTATTCTGAACTATGCGCTTGCATACGTCGCATTCAGACGTTTGAAGCTCAGGCATTCAGGTGCCGCGGCTGCTGCGTTTGTCTTCGCGTTCTCCCTCCCGGTTCTGGCCCAGCAGGCCCACGCGCAATTTGCGTTTCGCATGTTCGTGCCGTTGGTATTTGTCACCTTCTATGCCTGGTTGGAGTCAGGAAAAACGTCATCTCTGGCGTGGACTGCCGTCTGGCTCATGGCGCAGTTCTACTGTGCAATCTATACCGGTGTCTTCGCTGTCTATCTTCTGATCGCGATGGTTGTCGGCTGGCTGTTACTGGGCAAGGCAGGGGCTATCCGCCGGAGCGTCATGCAGAGTGTCAGTAGAACCAATTTGTTTGGGACGCTAGCATCTGCATCCGTAGTACTTGTGTGCGGCGCGGCTGTGTTTGCATTGCTCGCAAAATACAAGCAAGTCACGCTCGCCCATGGGTTTGAGCGACCTCGCGATGAGATTCTCGGTATGCTCCCGAGGGTCTGGAGCTACCTGATTTCAGATTTTTCCAAGCTAAGCCATGTTGTCGGCGGATCGATCACCGACATTTCAATGCGGCATGAGCATCAGCTTTTCATCGGAGTGGGCGTTCTGCTCTTCTGTTTGGTGGGTGCACTGGTTGCGCTTCGCAGGATCGAGTACACCGATATTGGCCGGTTGGCGTTTGTGTCCTTACTGTTGCTGGTGGCTGGAACCCTGAATGTTAGTAATTTCTCCATCTATCGACTCTTCCTGCACGTTCCTGGGATCGACTCAATACGAGCTGTAACCCGTGTGATGCTGGTCATGGTCGTGCCTCTCGGTATCCTTGCAGGTATTGGTTTCCAGCGTGTTCTCACGCTTCTTGAGCGACGCGGTGCCCTTCGTCTTTGCATTGGAGGTCTGCTGGCGGTCGTTCTTCTGGTTGCAGAGTCAAGTACCTTTGAGGCGGGCAACGCAAGCTTCGCTGCCTGGCGGGCCAGACAGGCGAACTTTGAATCGAGGGTGCCTGCCGGGGCGGTTCGCGGGAGCGTGATCATGGCGGATCGATCATCAGATTCTCCATATCTCGATGACCTGGACGCGATGATCTATGCTCAGGATCATGGAATGGCTTCCATTAATGGATATTCCGGCTACGTGCCGCCTGGCGCTGGCGTGGCTGGAAGCTGTGAAAGCGCGGAGAGTTTCGTCCGCACACAGATTCAGTTTGGGCGAGTGAATGCGACTCAGGCGCAGCAGCTTCTGGATAGGATCGTGATGGTTCCCAAGCAAGAATGCGTTGGCGGACGATTGGCACGATTTTCGGGCCGGATCCCGGCAGGGGTCGCGCGCAATGTCAGCATTGCAATCGCAAGTGTGATCTATGATGAGGGCGGGGCGAGGGTCACTGTAACTATCCACAACGGATCTTCCCAGGACATCAGTACCCTTGAGGTGGCTGGACGCAATGTTCGCCTCTCATGGCGGGTCGTGCAGCCCGGTGAGGACAAGGCACCCCCGGGATGGGATACCCGCCAGGACTTGATGCTACAGTTGGCGCCGGGTGAATCGGCCAACGTGGAATTCCACGCCAGTGGATTGAACCGTGGGGCAGGAACCTTGCAGGCGAATTTGGTTCAGGAGACTGTTTTCTGGTTCAGCGACGAGGGAATGACGGTTGCCTCAACCCCGCTGAACCGCTGAGGGAACGCGGTTGGCTCCAGCCTCTGCGGGCCTCATTCATGCGGTCAGGGGAGGAGGGATGCGGGTCTCAGGAAGGTATTTCGCTGCAGCGGCTTTCGTGGTCTACCTGTTGGCGGGAGTCCTGATTTACTCGGATTACGCTGTCTCTTGGGATGAGCCAACGTCCCGGATGAATGGACTGGTCAACCTCAAGTATGTTGATGGCGTGGTGGGTTCGGGAGCTTTGCAGGAGGAGCTCAGATCGATACCCGACCTTTCAACGTGGCAGGACAGAGATTATGCAGTAGCCTTTGAGCTTCCGCTTGCCGCGGCAGAGCGGTTGACTGGGGTAGAGGGGGAGCGGATCTGGTCGCTAAGGCATCTGTTGACATTCCTGCTCTCTGCCTTGGGTGTTTTCGCCATCTATCGAACAGCCCGGCTTGCATACGCGAACCAGGCCGTCGCGCTCGCAGCGGCGATTTTAATGGCGCTTTCTCCCAGAGTTTTTGCTGAGTCGTTTTACAATTCCAAGGATATTGCGTTCATGGCTGCAATGGCCATATCGACGTGGACGTTGACGAGGGTGCTGATTTCCGGGCGTGTCGAAGCAATGGTCCTCCATGGAGTGGCCACGGGGTTTGCTATCGATATCCGAATCATGGCGGTCGTGCTTCTGCCCCTGACTATTATTCTACTTGTTATTCAGATGGTACAGGCAAAGAGATCCGGCGGCCATGTGTTCAGGTTGTTCCTGCTTTACACCTTTTGCACTGTGGCTGCCGTCTACGTAATGTTTACATTCCTCTGGGGGGCGCCTGTTCGGAATTTCATTTCGCTTTTGAACGAATGGCGCATCTCCGGTGGGATAATGAGGTCCTCTACCTCGGTCGTGTGTACCAAGCAACTGATCTACCTTGGCACTACCTCCCGGTCTGGATAGCAATAACCACGCCGCCGGCAGTCCTAGTTCTGGCCGCGATTGGTACTGCTTCTGCGTTGGTCCAAATAGTGCGTCGGGGCGAGAGGATTGAACTGGCGATCGCCTATCTTTATTCGCCGTGCAGATCGGTTGGATGGTGATGGTGCACCCCCTGCAGAACGTCTACTTCAACCTTCTTGCGGGCTCTGATTGGAAGCGACGATTTGAGGTCGATTACTGGGGGCTGGCAAACAGATCCGCGATCGAGTCTGTAGTTGATCTGAAGGGTGGACGGTTGATTTCAATAAAGGCCGTCAGTAGGACACCACTTGATATGGCGTTGCTGGATATGCCACCGGATTATCGAAAGCGCGTGGTCATTGTAAATGATAATGCGAGACCAGAGTTCATTCTTGACAACTATCGTGGCGGTTCGATTTGCGCGGATTCGTGCTTTTCAGGGGGCTACGAAGAGTATTTCCGGAAGCAGGTGGCGGGTGAGGACGTTGTGTTTATTTCCAAGTTGAAACAAGGTTTCGTCGCGGATCCCTACTTCAATGTAGTTCCCTTCGCTGGTCGAATTGCACTGGATGTGGCGGCCAGAATTGAGCTTCTTATCATGGAGTGTTCACCAGTGGTCGGTGGTGTCAGCGCTAGGGTTCGGATAAGAAATGGTTCAGATTCGATCTTGAAAACCATCGAGACTGAAGGGTGAAATGTTCGGCTTTCTTGGCGCTGGGTGCCTGTTGAAGGTAATTGCGCGCCGCCGGGTTGGGACGCACGCAAGGATCTTTCGCTTGAGCTATCGCCCGGGAAGGCGGTAGATGTTTCCTTCAACGCTGAGGCGCCTCCCGATCACTACATGCTTGAAGTAAGCTTGGTTCAGGAGTTGGTCTTCTGGTTCCACGACGAAGGCATGAGAGTGCCTGGGATGCTCGTGGTCATCTGATGCTTGGCAATACTGATAGAGAGACTATTGTGAAGATTGCGGTTGCGGGTACGGGTTACGTGGGATTGTCCAATGGTGTGCTTCTTGCTCGCCAGCATGAAGTTGTTGCTGTCGATGTCGTTGAAGAAAAAGTCAAGTTGCTCAACAGAGGCGTGTCTCCGATTGCCGACCCTGAGCTCGAGGCCGCATTGCAGGGCGGCGGGCTTGATTTCCGGGCGACACTGGATCCGGTCGATGCGTATGCTGGAGCAGCATTCGTCATCATTTCCACGCCTACCGATTACGACCCCGAAACAAATTACTTCAACACTTCGTCGATCGAATCGGTGATTTCTCAGGTGCTACAGATTGCTCCTGAGGCTACCATGGTCATCAAGTCCACCATTCCGGTTGGTTACGTGGAGAGTGTGCGAGCCAAGTTCGGGACCCGGAACATCATTTTCTCGCCAGAGTTCCTGCGAGAAGGGCGTGCTCTACATGACAATCTGCATCCTTCTCGGATCATCGTTGGCGAGAAGTCCGAGCGCGCGGAGATATTTGCGGCCCTACTGAGCGATGCGGCGATCAAGAAGGATGTTCCCATCCTGTTTACTGATCCAACCGAAGCGGAGGCAATCAAGCTTTTTGCCAACACCTACCTGGCCATGCGGGTATCGTACTTCAATGAACTGGATAGTTATGCTGTCAGCCACGGGCTGGATAGCAAGCAGATCATCCGGGGCGTAAGCCTGGATCCACGCATTGGTGGACACTACAACAACCCTTCTTTCGGATACGGCGGCTACTGCCTTCCGAAGGACACAAAGCAGTTGTTGGCGAACTACAGCAGCGTTCCTCAGAATCTGATCCGCGCGATTGTTGAATCCAATACCACGCGAAAGGATTTCATTGCCGAGCAGATCCTCAAGCGCAAGCCCAAGGTTGTTGGCGTCTACCGTCTGATCATGAAAAGCGGTTCAGACAACTTCCGCTCTTCAAGCATCCAAGGCGTGATGAAGCGCATAAAGAGCAAGGGAGTAGAGGTAATTGTCCATGAACCGAACTGCCCGGATCCAGAATTCTTCCGGTCGAGAGTCGTCAATGATCTGGCTCTCTTCAAGCGCGAGGCCGATGTGATCATCAGCAATCGTATGTCTTCCGAACTTGATGACGTCTCAGACAAGGTCTATACCCGGGACCTGTTCGGAGACAACTGAATCTGCTGGAAGCAGGGCACCCTGGGGGTGCCCTGCCCAAAGCATCAGCTTAGTGCCTTTTCCAGCTCCGGCAGGATCGCAAACAGATCCCCTACCAGTCCGATATCCGCAATCTCGAAGATCGGCGCATCGCCGTCCTTGTTGATTGCGACAATCGTGCCGGCATCCTTGATGCCGGTCAGGTGCTGGATGGCACCGCTGATACCCACGGCCACGTACAGTTCCGGCGCGATGATCTTGCCGGTCTGGCCAACCTGCAGGTCGCTGGGCACGTAGCCGGCATCGACCGCAGCGCGCGAGGCACCGACGGCGGCACCGAGCTTGTCAGCCAGCTGGAAGATGACCTTGAAGTTCTCTTCCGAACCGACACCACGACCACCGGAAATCACGCGCTTGGCGCTCTGCAGGTCCGGGCGGTCGCTGGCACCGGCGGCCAGGCCGACGAAGCGGGTGTGGGTTGGCAGCGTGGCGTCGACGCTCGCCGCTTCAATGGCGGCGCTGCCGCCCTGGGCGGCTTCCGGCCACGACGCGGCACGCACGGTGGCAACCACGATCTGGTCGGCTGGGGCTTCCACGGTGATGATCGCGTTGCCGGCGTAGATCGGGCGCTTGAAGGTGTGGCTGCCTTCGACGGTCATCAGGTCGGAGACCTGGTTGACGCCGAGCAGGGCGGCCACGCACGGCATGAGGTCCTTGCCGAAGGTGGTCGACGGGCCGAACACATGGGTATAGCCCTTGGCCAGCTGCGCGATCTGCGGTGCCAGTACCTGGGCGATGGCCTGCGCGTTGGCGGCATTGGTCACGGTCAGGACCTTGGCGACGCCAGCGATCTTCGCGGCTTCAGCGGCGACGGCGGCCGGATCGGCGGCCAGCACCACCACATCGATGCTGGCACCGCTGATGGCAGCAGCGGCGCTGACGGTCTTGGCGGTGGCGGCGTTGAGCTTGCCGTCGTGGTGCTCGGCGATGACGAGAATCTTGCTCATTACAGCAGCCCCTTCTGCTTGAGTGCGGCAACCAGTTCGGCCGCGTCCTTGACCATCACACCCTTGCTGCGCTTGGACGGCGCGGCGTACTGGGTGGTCTTGAAGGTGTCGGCGGCTTCAACGCCGAGGTCGGCCAGCTGCAGGGTTTCCAGCGGCTTGGCCTTGGCCTTCATGATGTCCGGCAGCTTGATGAAGCGCGGCTCGTTCAGGCGCAGGTCGGTGGTGACCACGGCCGGCAGATCCACTTCCAGTGTTTCCAGGCCGGCGTCGACTTCACGGGTCACCGTGGCCTTGCCGTCGGCAATCTCCAGCTTGCTGGCGAAGGTCGCTTGCGGGCGGCCCCACAGCGTGGCCAGCATCTGGCCGGTCTGGTTGGCGTCGTCGTCAATGGCCTGCTTGCCGAGGATCACCAGGTCCGGCTGTTCCTTCTCGATCAGCTTGAGCAGGGTGCGCGAAGCGGTCAGCGGCTGGATGGCCTGGTCGGTGACGACATGGATGGCGCGGTTGGCGCCCATGGCCAGGCCATTGCGCAGGTGCGCCTGGGCGTCGGCCGGGGCGATGGTGGCAACCACGACTTCGCTGGCGATGCCCTTGTCGCGCAGGCGCAAGGCTTCTTCCAGGGCGATTTCATCGAAGGGGTTGGGGGACAGCTTGACGCCGTCGGTGACCACGCCGGAACCGTCCGGCTTGACCTGAATGCGGACGTTGTAGTCCACCACGCGCTTGTACGCGACGAGGATTTTCATCTGGTACGGGGTCCTTCAGTAACAGGGAGAACGTCCGGTCCTGGAACAGCAACCGGTTCGGGGGTGGGACCCCGATTCTAGCTGGCTTCGGGTGACCATGCGAATGCGTATGGTTATGTTGCGGCGCGGCAAAAATGCACTTCGCGAGCTCGTGTTCACGTCACGCAGGCGGTCGTGAAGGCCATCGGGATGTATCCTGTCACGCTGCGCTGGGGCGCCCGTGGGCGCTCCTTGGATGAATTTCGATCAGGAGAACAGGTAGTGCCCACATGGCTTGTCACCGGCGGCGCCGGATTCATTGGCGGTAACTTCGTTCTCGAGGCCGTCGCGTGCGGCGTCAAGGTCATCAACCTCGATGTGCTGACCTACGCCGGCAACCTGAAGACCCTGTCCAGCCTGGACGGCAACCCCAACCACCTGTTCGTGCAGGGCGATATCGGCGACCAGGCCCTGGTCGCGAACCTGCTGGCCGAACACCGGCCGGATGCCGTGGTGAACTTCGCCGCCGAAAGCCACGTTGACCGCTCCATCGACGGTCCCGGTGCCTTCATCCAGACCAATGTGGTGGGCACCCTGGGCCTGCTGGAAGCGGTCCGTGACTACTGGAAGGCGCTGCCGGCCGAACAGGGCGCGGCCTTCCGCTTCCTGCACGTGTCCACCGACGAGGTGTACGGCACCCTGGGCGAGACCGGCAAGTTCAGCGAAACCACACCGTACGCCCCGAATTCGCCGTACTCGGCGTCGAAGGCCGCTTCGGACCACCTGGTCCGTGCCTTCCACCACACCTACGGGCTGCCGGTACTGACCACCAACTGCTCCAACAACTACGGCCCGTACCACTTCCCCGAGAAGCTGATCCCGCTGGTGATCGCCAAGGCGCTGGCTGGCGAGCCGCTGCCGGTGTACGGCGATGGCAAGCAGGTGCGCGACTGGCTGTTCGTGTCCGACCACTGCGAAGCGATCCGCACCGTGCTGGCCAAGGGCCAGGTCGGCGAGACCTACAACGTCGGCGGCAACTCGGAAAAGCAGAACATCGAAGTGGTGCAGGCCATCTGTGCGCTGCTGGACCAGCGCCGCCCGCGCGCGGATGGACAGCCGCGCAGCAGCCAGATCACCTACGTCACCGACCGCCCCGGCCATGACCGCCGCTATGCGATCGATGCCTCCAAGCTGAAGAACGACCTGGGCTGGGAACCGGCCTACACCTTCGAGCAGGGCATCACGTTCACCGTCGACTGGTACCTGGACAACCAGGAATGGGTCAACGGCGTGCTGGATGGCAGCTACCGCCTGCAGCGCATCGGCACTGCCGCCTGAGGCCGGGAGATAACATGACGCAACGTAAGGGCATCATCCTGGCCGGCGGTTCCGGCACCCGGCTGTATCCGATCACCAAGGGCGTCAGCAAGCAGCTGTTGCCGGTGTACGACAAGCCGATGATCTACTACCCGCTCAGCGTGCTGATGCTGGCGGGCATCCGCGAAGTGCTGATCATCAATACTCCGCACGAACAGGCGCTGTTCCAGCAGCTGCTGGGCGACGGTTCGCAATGGGGCATGGACATCCAGTACGCGGTGCAGCCGAGTCCGGATGGCCTGGCCCAGGCCTACCTGATCGGCCGCGACTTCGTCGCCGGCAAGCCGAGCTGCCTGGTGCTGGGCGACAACATCTTCCACGGCCACGGCCTGCGCGACGTGCTCAAGCGTGCCGACCAGCGCGTGGATGGCGCCACCGTGTTCGGCTACTGGGTGAACGACCCGGAACGCTACGGCGTGGCCGAGTTCGACAAGAGCGGCAAGGTCATCGACCTGGTGGAGAAGCCTGAAAACCCGCGCTCGAACTATGCGGTCACCGGCCTGTATTTCTACGACAGCAACGCCAGCGCGCACGCCGCCGAACTGAAGCCGTCGCCGCGTGGCGAGCTGGAGATCACCGATCTCAACAATCGCTATCTGGCCGAGGGTAACCTCCACCTGGAAGCGCTCGGCCGTGGCTATGCGTGGCTGGATACCGGCACTCACCAGTCGCTGCTGGAAGCCTCCAACTTCATCGAGACCATCCAGACCCGCCAGGGCCTGCAGGTCTGCTGCCCGGAAGAAATCGCCTTCGGCAAGGGCTGGATCAGCGCCGAGCAGCTGGAAGCACTGGCTGCGCCGCTGATCAAGAATGGCTACGGCCAGTACCTGCACTCGCTCGCCCTGCGTGGAGTCGTTCCGTGAAAGTGATTGAAACCAAGTTGCCCGGCTGCGTGGTGATCGAGCCGGCCGTGTTCGGCGATGCCCGCGGTTATTTCTTTGAAACCTGGAATGCCGAGCGTTTCGCCGCGCTGGGCCTGCCGGATCGTTTCGTGCAGAGCAATGTGTCCACCTCGGCGCAGGGCGTGCTGCGTGGCCTGCATTACCAGTGGCCGCGCCCGCAGGGCAAGCTGGTCAGCGTGCTGGAAGGCGAGGTCTATGACGTGGCCGTGGACATCCGCCGCGGCTCGCCGACCTTCGGCCAGTGGGAAGCGGTGGTGCTGAGCGCGGAGAACAAGAAGCAGTTCTGGATTCCGGAAGGCTTCGCCCACGGCTTTGCCGTACTGTCCGAGCGCGCGGTGTTCAGCTATCTGTGCACCGAGGTCTACCTGAAGGACTTCGATGCAGGCGTGCGCTGGAACGATGCGGATATCGCCGTGGACTGGCCGGTCAGTGCACCGACGCTGTCGGCCAAGGACGAGAACGCGCTCTTCCTGAAGGACATTGCCGAAGACCGCCTGCCGGTTTACGCGCCATGACCGTGCTGGTCTTTGGCGGCAACGGCCAGGTCGGCCAAGAGCTGCTGCGCGCGCTGGCGCCCCTGGGCAAGGTGGTTGCAACCACCCGTAGCGGCGTCCTGCCTGATGGCAGCCCCTGTGAAACCGCTGATTTCGGCCAGCCTGACAGCCTGACAGCCCTGCTGGACCGGCTGCAGCCGTCGGTGGTGGTCAATGCCGCGGCCTACACGGCGGTGGATCGCGCCGAACAGGACGCCGAGGCCGCGTTCGCGGCCAACGCGCAGGCACCGGGTGTGATCGCGCGCTGGTGCGCGGCGCATGGCGTGCCCTTCGTGCATTACTCCACCGACTACGTGTTCGACGGTCAGGGCAGTGCGCCCTACCGCGAAGACGAAGCGACCGCGCCGCTGGGCGTCTATGGCACCAGCAAGCGGGATGGCGAAGACGCCGTGCGCGCCGCCGGTGGTCGTCACCTGATCTTCCGCACGGCGTGGGTGTATGCCTCGCACGGTGCCAATTTCCTGCGCACGATGTTGCGGGTGGGCGCCGAGCGCGACCAGCTGCGTGTGGTGGCCGACCAGATCGGCACGCCGACCCCGGCCGCGCTGATCGCCGATGTCACTGCGCAGGCGCTGCAGTATCCGGATCCGTTGTCCGGTACCTGGCACCTGACCGCCAGTGGCCAGACCAGCTGGCACGGTTTTGCCGAGGCGATCTTCGCGGAGGCTCTGTCTTCGGGCGTGCTGTCGAAGGCGCCGTCGGTCGAGGCGATTCCCAGTTCCGAGTATCCGACCCCGGCCAAACGTCCGGCCTGGTCGGTGCTGGACAACCGCAAGCTGCAGCAGGATTTCGGCATCGTGCTGCCGGCCTGGCAGGATGGCCTGAAGCGGGTGATGGCTGAGTTGGTACCGGCCAGCGGCTGAGGCGTGGAGCGTACGCTCGATTTTCCGGGGCGACTCCTTGTTTTCGCATACAATCACCGCGATCAGTCTGTGCCTATCCATGTGCACAGGCCCGTTCGCCTCCATGGTCGCAACTTCAAAATGCCGAGGTAAGCTTTGAAACTTGAAGAGCAAAAACGCATTCTGGTTACCGGTGGTGCCGGTTTCCTCGGTTCCCATCTTTGCGATCGGCTGATCGAGGCTGGGCACGATGTTCTTTGCGTGGACAATTTCTACACCGGAAGCAAGGCCAATGTTCAGGGGCTGCTGGATCATCCCCGCTTTGAGTTGATGCGGCACGACGTCACATTCCCCCTGTATGTCGAAGTGGACCGCATCTTCAATCTGGCTTGCCCCGCCTCGCCCGTGCACTATCAGTACGATCCGGTGCAGACCACCAAGACCAGTGTTCACGGAGCAATCAACATGCTTGGCCTGGCCAAACGTGTTGGGGCGCGCATCCTCCAGGCAAGTACCAGCGAGGTCTACGGTGATCCCGAGATCCATCCGCAGGTCGAAGGCTACTGGGGACGCGTGAATCCGATTGGCATCCGTAGCTGCTATGACGAGGGCAAGCGCTGTGCGGAGACCTTGTTCTTCGACTACTGGCGTCAACATCAGTTGGAGATCAAGGTGATGCGGATCTTCAATACCTATGGCCCGCGTATGCATCCAAGTGATGGGCGGGTGGTGAGTAATTTCATCGTACAGGCGCTCAAGGGTGAGGCTATTACGATTTACGGCGATGGTAAACAGACCCGTAGCTTCTGCTATGTCGATGACCTGGTGGAGGGGATGTTGCGTCTGATGGATTCCCCTGCCGGTTTCACTGGTCCAGTCAATATCGGGAATCCTGGCGAATTTACGATGCTGGAGCTGGCTGAGACGGTTTTGCGCCTTGTCGGCGGGCACTCGACCATCGAGTTCCGCCCGTTGCCTTCGGACGATCCGAAGCAGCGTCAGCCCGACATCAGTCTTGCAAAGTCAACGTTCGACTGGGAGCCGAAGGTCTGTCTTGAGGATGGCCTGAAGGAAACCATCGCATATTTCCGTCACCGCCTGCAGGCATGAGGAAGGACTGATGCGCAAGGTCGTGGTGATGCCCGTTTACGAGGACTTGGAAGCGTCATCCAAGTTGTTCCTTGAGATTGCCCGAACGCAAGGGCTCGAGACCTACATCGTGGCTGTCGATGACGGATCCGTGCGTCAGCCCCTTGATGTTTCGGCAATTCGGGCTGCGGCTCTCGATGGTGTGGTGATCAAGTTGCGTCGCAATGTAGGGCATCAACGCGCGATCGCAATTGGTCTTAGTTATGTCGCCGAGCACTTTGGGGATGATGTGGTTGTAGTTGCCATGGATTCCGATGGCGAGGATACGCCGGAAAGCATGACCGAGCTGGTTTCAGCGCTGGATTCGCCCGAGGTAGATGTGGTCGTCGCGAGTCGGAAAAGTCGAGTGGAATCCTTGAAGTTCAAGGCTTTCTATGTTGTATACAAGATGCTGTTCTCGCTTCTCAGTGGGCGCCGGATCAGTTTTGGCAACTTCATGGCAGCCAAGATGCCTGCAGTTCGTCGACTGACCTCAATGCAGGAGTTGTGGACTCACGTTGCTGCTGCTGTGCTAGGGTCAAAGTTGCGGGTGCAGACCTGCTCGCTGGATCGGGGGCCGCGTTATGCGGGCCGCAGCAAGATGAATTTCGTCGGTTTGGCATTGCATGGCTTCCGTGCGCTGATGGTCTTTGCAGAGGACGTGCTCGTGCGTGTGGGTATTGCGTGCACACTGGTCGCAGGACTATCGGTCTGCGGTGGCGTTGTTGCTCTGCTCCTTAAAGCTCTCGGGTTTGCGACTCCGGGTTGGTTTTCTCTTGCATTTGGAATCCTCTTGCTAGTGTTCCTGCAGACCGCTGCGTTGACGCTGATCATCCTGATGCTTTCGGGCATGATCCGTAGCGGGGGCGTCTTGGTTGCAGGGAGCTACCGGGAGTTCGTTGCAGAGATTCAGTATGCCGGCCGGCAGTGAGCGACCGTTGTCCGGCCAGCTCGTTCGCTACGTCATCAACGGAGTCGTAGCTACGGTCGTGCACTATGGGGTGCTGCATTTCAACATTGAAGTTCTCCAAATTCCTGTTGCGGGCATTGCCAATGCGATAGCCGCAGTTTTCGGCATCGCTGTATCCTTCGTCGGTAATCGCTATTTCGTCTTCCATGGTCAGCAGGGCAGTCTGCTCAAGCAAGGCTCGCTGTTCTTGGGTGTGTATGTTGCGATAGCAGCGTTGCATGCCCTGGTGATGTACATCTGGGCAGATCGATTGGGATACGACTATCGCATTGGATTTCTCATAGCAACTGCGGTGCAGATGGCTTTCAGTTTCATAGCGAACAAACTTTTGGTGTTCAAATGAACAAGTGCTTGCGGGCAGGTTTGGCAACTGCCGTCTTCATTGTTGCGCTGCTGCTCACGTACTACATCCATATGCGGTACTTTCGAGTCAACGTAGTGTTCTATGCCAGCGTGCTTGATGCGGTGATCGCATTGATTCTCGTGTTTGGCACGCTTCATTTCTTCAAATGGTTCAGTGAATTCAGCAAGCTTGAGTTGATTCAGCTCGCTACGATCTGGTTGCTTGGTGGGTACTTGTTCGCAATTTCGGTGCCGACTGTCATTGATCGTTCGCTGTCGTTTTACATTCTTGAGAAGTTGCAGCAGCGAGGGGGAGGGATCCGGGAGGATGCGTTCCGTGAGGTTTTTACGGATGAGTACGTGCGAGAGCACCACTTGGTAGAAGTGCGCCTGACGGAGCAGTTGCAGTCCGGCACCATCGAGATCCAGCGCGGTTGCGTGAAGCTGACGGAGCGCGGTGAGAGGTTGGCATCATTCAGTCGTTTCTATAGGCAGAATCTGCTGCCGACTCATAGGCTGTTGATGGGTCAGTACACCGATGCGCTTACTGATCCATTCCGAAACAGTCAGATGAGCAAAGACTACCGGTGCCAATAGTGTCGCTTTTTTGGTTGTCAGCCTGACACACCCTTAGTGGTCTCAACTTTGCAACTGATCAACGAAAAAGCCAGGGTCATTGACCCTGGCTTTTCTCTGTAACGCCCTTGGCCGGTTGCAGGATTGGCAACCCACCTCAGCTGCGCCCGTAGGTATCCTCGAACCGCACGATGTCATCCTCGCCCAGGTAGCTGCCCGACTGTACTTCGATCAGTTCCAGCGGCAGTTTTCCGGGGTTGCGCAGGCGGTGGGTCACGCCCAGCGGGATGTAGGTGCTCTGGTTCTCGCTGAGCAGGATCACTTCGTCGCCGCGGGTCACTTCTGCGGTGCCGCTGACCACGATCCAGTGTTCGGCGCGATGGTGATGCATCTGCAGGCTGAGCGTGCCGCCGGGCTTGACCGTGATGCGCTTGACCTGGAAACGCTCGCCGTTATCGATTGAATCGTAGGCGCCCCACGGGCGGTAGACCTTGCGATGCCAGGCGGCCTCGCTGCGGCCTTCGGCCTTCAGTTGGGCGACAACGGTCTTGACCTCCTGCATGCGGTCTGCCTTGCCGACCAGCACCGCGTCGTCGGTCTCGACGACGATCACGTCATCCAGGCCGACCAGTGCCACCAGGCGCTGTGCATAGGCATAGGTGTTGCGGCAGTCGATGGCGATCACATCGCCCTGGTGGGCGTTGCCATCGCCGTCCTGCTGCGAGACATCGCGCAGCGCCGTCCACGAGCCGACATCGTTCCAGCCGGCGTCCAGCGGAATCACCACGGCGTCTGCGGTTTTTTCCATCACCGCGTAGTCGATGGAGTCGGAAGGAACCGCAGCGAAGGCGTCCTTGTCCAGACGGGTGAAATCCGAATCGCGACGGGCCTGCTGCCAGGCCTGGCGGCTGCCGGCCAGCATGTCGGGCTGGAAGTGCTCAAGTTCCTGCAGGTAGCGCGAGGCCTTGAACAGGAACATGCCGCTGTTCCAGTAATACTGGCCGCTGCTGACGTAACCGGTGGCGGTCTCAAGGTCGGGCTTTTCGACAAAGCGCTCGACCGCACGCAGGCCCTGGCCATCGGCGGCCTTGATATAGCCGTAGCCGGTTTCCGGACCGGTCGGGACGATGCCGAAGGTCACCAGCTTGCCGGCCTCGGCAGCGCTGGCTGCAGCCTGCACGACTGCGCGGAATGCGGCCTCATCGGTGATCACATGGTCCGAGGGCAGCACCAGCAGCAGCGCATCGGCGCCGTCGCGGGTGGCCTCCAGGGCTGCGACCGCGATCGCCGGCGCCGTATTGCGGCCCACCGGCTCCAGGATGATGCCAGCCGGCTCGGCGCCGACCTGCTGCAGCTGCTCGGCAGCGACGAAGCGGTGCTCCTCGTTGGCGATCACCAGCGGGCCATGCGCGGCGATGGGAGCGACGCGCTGCCAGGTGGCCTGCAGCATCGTCAGCTCGCTGGCCAACGGCAGGAACTGCTTGGGGTAGGACTCGCGCGACAGCGGCCACAGGCGGGTGCCGGAGCCACCGGACAGAATGACGGGCTGGATGATGCTCATGGTCGTCCTTGGTTACTGCTGAAGGAGGTGGGAAATTTCATCAGTGCGGGCCTGCATCAGCCCTGCGTCGCCGCGGGCTTCAACGTTCAGGCGCAGCAGCGGCTCGGTGTTGGAGCTGCGCAGGTTGAAGCGCCAGTCGCCGAAGTCGGCACTGATGCCGTCGGTGTGGTCCAGTACCGGCGCTTGCGCCGCGAAGTGCGCCATGACGCGGGCCACAGCGGCCTTGGCATCGGCCACCTTGAAGTTGATCTCGCCACTGCACGGATAGGCCGCCATGCGGTCTTCGACCCAGTCGGCCAGCGAGCGGCCGCTTTCGGAAATCAGCTGGGCGATCAGCAGCCACGGGATCATGCCGGAGTCGGCATAGGCGAATTCGCGGAAGTAGTGGTGGGCGCTCATCTCACCGCCATACACCGCATCCTCGGCGCGCATCTTTTCCTTGATGAAGGCATGGCCGCTCTTGCACAGCACCGGTACGCCGCCCGCCTGCTCCACCATCTCCACGGTGTTCCAGACCAGGCGAGGGTCATGCACGACCTTGCCGCCGGGATTGCGCGCGAGGATAGCCTTGGCCAGCAGGCCGACCAGGTAATAGCCCTCGATGAAGCGGCCGGTGTGATCGAAGAAGAAGCAGCGGTCGAAGTCGCCGTCCCAGGCGATACCGAAGTCAGCACCATGCTCGCGCACGGCGTCGGCAGTGGCGGCACGGTTTTCCGGCAGCAGCGGGTTGGGAATGCCGTTGGGGAAGTTGCCGTCGGGTTCGTGGCAGACGCGGATGAACTCGAACGGCAGGTGCGGGGCCAGCAGGTCGACGATGGCGCCCGCGCCGCCATTGCCGGCATTCACCACCAGCTTCAGCGGCGTGAGCTTGCTGGCATCGACATAGCTGAGCAGGTGCTGGATGTAGGCGCTCTTGTCATGCTGGGCGGTCTGCCCGGCACGCGGCGGCTGGGCCTCGGACATATCGACGGCGACCGCATCGGAGATCGCGAACAGGCCGGTATCGGAGCTGATCGGACGGGCATTCTCCTTGACCAGCTTCATGCCGTTGTAATCCATCGGGTTGTGGCTGGCGGTCACCATCACGCCGCCGGCCGCGCCGAGGTGATCGGTCTGGAAGTAGACCTCTTCGGTACCGCACAGGCCGATGTCGATCACCTCGCGGCCGGTACCACGCAGGCCTGCGGCCAGCGCATCCTGCAGCGCCGGGCTGGTCAGGCGCACATCGTGGCCGAGGACCACCGGACCGGGAGCGAGCTGTGCGGCCAGGGCGACGCCGATGCGGCGGGCCAGGTCTTCGTTCAGTTCTTCCGGCACACGGCCGCGGATATCGTAGGCCTTGAAGGCGGGCAGGGGCATCGATCAGATCCTTTGTGAGCTCAGCCCCCAATTGTAGTCCCAGTCCCGTATGGGAATCGTTTCCATCGGGGAACGCCACCTGACTGGCGTTCGGGGGTCAGGCTCGCGTCGACCGTTTGCCCGCTTTACGGGAACGTTTGCCGGGCAGGCCCGGCAACGGCGCCAGCAGCGCCTGCACGTCTTCCTCGCTGAAGCGTGGCCCCGTAGCACCGCCGCCTTCGAGAATCGAGTCGGCCAGCGTGGCCTTGCGTTCCTGCAGCTCGGCGATCCGTTCTTCAATGCTGCCTGCGGCGATCAGCCGGTAAACGAACACCGGCTGCTGCTGGCCGATGCGATGGGCGCGGTCACTGGCCTGGTTTTCGGCCGCCGGGTTCCACCAGGGGTCGAAGTGGATGACGGTGTCGGCGGCGGTCAGGTTCAACCCGACGCCACCTGCCTTCAGGCTGATCAGGAACACCGGCACCTCGCCCTGCATGAAGCGCTGCACCGGCGTAGCCCGGTCCTGGGTGTCGCCGGTCAGGGTCACATAGGCCAGCCCGAGCTCCTCCAGCGCCTGCGCGATCAGTGCCAGCATGCCGGTGAACTGCGAGAACACCAGGACCCGCCGGCCTTCCTCGACCATCGACGGCAGCATGTCGCGCAGCAGCTCCAGCTTGGCCGAGCCGGCATTGCGTGCCGGGGCGTCGCCCGGCAGCAGGCGCGGATCGCAGCAGACCTGGCGCAGCTTCAGCAGGGCATCCAGCACCACGATATGGCTGCGCGCCAGCCCGCTGCCGCTGATGGCCTCGCGCACCTGCTTTTCCATCGCTGCACGCACGGTTTCATAGAGATCACGCTGGCCGCCCTCCATGTCCACCGCGCGGGTAATGAGGGTCTTGGGCGGAAGCTCTGACGCGACCTGGTCCTTGCGCCGGCGCAGGATGAAGGGACGCAGGCGCTGCGCCAGCAACGTGGCGCGACGGTGGTCGCTGCCACGTTCGATCGGATGGCGCCAATGCTGGTTGAACTGCTTCTCGCTGCCGAGCAGGCCGGGCAGCAGGAAGTCGAACTGCGTCCACAGCTCGCCCAGATGGTTCTCCAGTGGCGTGCCGGTCAGGCACAGGCGATGGCGGGCCTGCAGCGTGCGCAGGGTAATGGCCGCGCGTGACTTCGGATTCTTCACCTGCTGGGCTTCATCCAGAATCAGCAGATGGTAGGCATGTGCCTGCAGCGCCTGCTCGTCGCGCCACAGCAGGGGATACGTGGTCAGCACAAGATCATGCTCGGGAATCGCCTCGAACAGTGCTTCGCGCGTCGGTCCGTGCAGGGGCAGCACCCGCAGGCCAGGGGTGAAGCGTGCGGCTTCGCTCTGCCAGTTGTGCAGCAGCGAGGTCGGCACCACCAGCAGCGCCGGCTGGTCCAGGCGGCCACTTTCCTTTTCGACCAGCAGATGCGCCAGCGTCTGCAGGGTCTTGCCCAGCCCCATGTCATCGGCCAGCACGCCGCCCAGACCCTGCTGGCGCAGGTACTGCAGCCACGACAGGCCTTCACGCTGATAGGGACGCAGCGTCGCCACCAGTCCCGCCGGTGGCGGCACTTCACCCAGTGCGGGTGCCTGCATCAGGCGCTGCACCAGCGCCTGGGTGTCCTTGCGCCCCCGGAACTGCAGGCGCGCCGTATCCCGCAGCGCCTGCAGGCGCCCACGGTCAAGCGCTGACAAGCGCAGCGGCGCGCCACGCTGGGCGAACAGGTCCGCCAACAGCGCCATGATCGGCTTCAATCGAGCGGCCCGCAGTGCCAGGCGGGTGCTGTCGCCTGCCATCAACAGGATGTTCTCGTCATCGCCGATGGCGTCCAGCTGGCCACGCATCCAGCGGGGATCGGACTGCAGCACCTGCTGCAGCAGCGGAACCATCGACACGTTGCGGCCTTCCACCTGGATGTCCAGGCCCAGGTTGAACCAGCCCGCATCCGCCGGGTCGGCCTGGATGTCCAGGCCGATCTCATCCACCCGGGTGATGCGATGGCGGAAATCGTCGTCCGTCTCCACCTTCCAGCCCAGGGCTTCCAGGCGCGGCACGTCGTCCAGCAGGAACCGTGTCCAGTCATGGGTGCGCAGCTGGAACTGCGGGCCTGCGCCGTCCAATGGCGCCCGTGGTTCCACGTCGCGATGCAGTCCCACCGTGCGCAGCTCGGCCTCGCGCCGTGACTCCTCAACCAGGTCGCGGGGCAGCAGGGCGAGCTGGCCCTCCGGATCGTGTGCGAACAGGCTCGGATCATCCAGGAACCGCACGTGCTCGTCGTATTCGAAGGCCACGGTCGCGAT
Source organism: Stenotrophomonas sp. GD03654 (assembly GCF_029845105.1). Lineage (NCBI taxonomy): Bacteria > Pseudomonadati > Pseudomonadota > Gammaproteobacteria > Lysobacterales > Lysobacteraceae > Stenotrophomonas > Stenotrophomonas sp. GD03654. The sequence continues at coordinate 30,813 of NZ_JAOCLC010000049.1, forward strand.
ATCGGCCCATTGCGAAGGGTCGCGGGGGCCGAGCCACGGCGGACGGAACTCGACCGTGTGCAGGCGCAGGACGGGCGTCATCGAACGGATCAGCAGCGTTGGCAGCGTGCTGCTGTCGTCGGGCATGGGGGGCGTATGGTCGATCTGCTGCAGCATCTGCGCCAGCACAGCCGCCACGTGCATGCAGTCGTGGCCGAGCAGGCAGGAACACCGATTGCGCAGCAGGCTGCGCGGATGGCGAAGGCTGGCGGCCAGGTCGATCTCCACCCGGTAGGAGTAATTGGCCGGGATCTTTACCTCAGCGACCAGAATGTCACCGAACAGACGCATGCTGTGGACTTCCGACAGGCCATGGTCGCTCATCTCCAGCGTCCGGCCTTCCATCCAGCGGAGCAGGTCTTCTTCGGTGTAGGTATGGGCCATCAACGAGGGTGGGGCGGGCACGGGGCCGGCCATTGGCAGGGGAACCCGGCATTCTACGGAACCCTGTGCGATGCCCGTGCAATGCTGCGGCGCATCCAGGCCCTCCGCCGCCCTCCAGCTAGAATGCGGTCATCCTCAACGTGCAGGGTAGTACAGCAATGCAGCAATCGACTTCCACCGGCAAGCGCGGCAAGCGCTTCGCCAGTGCGGCGGAGGCCCTGCAAGGGGTGGTCGCCGATGGCCAGACGCTGGCCGTGGGCGGCTTCGGCCTGTGTGGCATTCCCGAGGCCCTGATCGCCGCGCTGCGCGACAGCGGTGCCAAGGGCCTGACCGTGATCTCCAACAATGCCGGCGTCGATGGTTTCGGACTGGGCCAGCTGCTGGAAACCCGGCAGATCAAGAAGATGATTTCGTCCTATGTGGGCGAGAACAAAGAGTTCGAGCGGCAGTTCCTGGCCGGCGAGCTCGAGCTGGAGTTCAACCCACAGGGCACCCTGGCCGAGCGCCTGCGTGCCGGCGGCGCGGGCATTCCGGCGTTCTTCACCGCCACCGGCTACGGCACGGTGGTGGCTGAAGGAAAGGAAACCCGCGAGTTCGACGGCAAGCACTACGTAATGGAAACCGCGCTGCGCGCCGACGTGGCGCTGGTCAAGGCGTGGAAGGCCGACGAGGCCGGCAACCTGGTGTTCCGCAAGACCGCGCGCAACTTCAACCCCGCCTGTGCGATGGCCGGCAAGGTCTGCATCGTGGAAGTGGAAGAGGTGGTGCCGGTCGGTGCCATCGACCCGGACCAGGTGCACCTGCCGGGCATCTACGTGCACCGCATCGTGCACAACCCGCATCCTGAGAAGCGTATCGAACAGCGCACCATCCGCGCGGAGGGCAACTGACATGGCGTGGACCCGCGATGAGATGGCGGCGCGTGCCGCCCGCGAACTGACCGATGGCGCCTACGTGAACCTGGGCATCGGCCTGCCGACCCTGGTCGCCAACCACATCCCTGAAGGCGTGGACGTGTGGCTGCAGTCGGAAAACGGCCTGCTTGGCATCGGCCCGTTCCCGACCGACGCCGAAGTGGACGCCGACCTGATCAATGCCGGCAAGCAGACCGTCACCGCGCGTGACGGTGCCAGCTATTTCGGCAGTCATGACAGCTTCGCGATGATCCGCGGTGGCCACGTCAACCTGGCCATCCTCGGCGCCATGCAGGTCACCGACAAGGGTGACCTGGCCAACTGGATGGTGCCCGGCAAGATGGTCAAGGGCATGGGCGGTGCGATGGATCTGGTGGCCGGCGTGCAGCGCGTGGTGGTGTTGATGGAGCACACCGCCAAGAACGGCGAGCACAAGATCCTGGCCGAATGCACGCTGCCGCTGACCGGCGTGGGCGTGGTCGACCGCATCATCACCGACCTGGCCGTGTTCGACGTGACTGACAAGGGCCTGCTGCTGGTGGAAGCAGCGCCGGGTGTCAGCGACGACGAACTGAAAGAAAAAACGGGCGTGACGTTCCAGCGCGCTTGATGCCGTGAGGGCGGTCAAGTGCCGCCCCCATCCTGCGGGGCCTTGATGCTGTTTCCCCATGATCTCCCCGATGCTGATGTCCAGCACCTGCCGGGCTGGTTGGCTGCCGCCGATGCCGACGGGCTGTTGTCCGCGCTGCAGGCCGACGTGGCCTGGGAGATCCATCGCATCCGCATGTTCGGCAGCTGGGTGGATTCGCCGAGGTTGAGCTGCTGGATCGGTGACCCGCAGGCGCGCTACCGCTATTCCGGGGCTGAATTCGTTCCGCACCCGTGGCCACCCACGTTGCAGGCCATGCGCGAGCGCCTGCAGGCGGAAGGCTTCGGCCGCTTCAACAGCGTACTGCTGAACCGCTATCGCGGCGGCGGCGACTACATGGGCTGGCACAGTGACGACGAACCCGAACTGGGCCCGATGCCGGTGATTGCTTCACTGAGCCTGGGCGCGGCACGGCGCTTCCTGCTGCGCCGGCGCGACGACCCGGCGCGGAAGGCCGAGTATCTGCTCGGCCATGGCGATCTGCTGGTGATGGCCGGGCAGACGCAGAGGTTCTACCAGCACGCGTTGCCAAAGATGGCGCGGGTGCAGGGTGAACGGATCAACCTGACGTTCCGCTGGATTACGCCGCGCTGATCGATCAGCGCGTGACAGTCGGCTGGTCGGCCTGCCCGCTCTGCAGCGTCCAGCCCACCATGTCCTGTGCCAGCTGCTGCAGGCCACGCTCGAAGGCCGCGGTCACCGCCGGTACGTCGGTACTGCCGACCGGCTGCGCCTGGCGGAAGGTACGGTCGGCGACCACGCGCTGGTCGGCCACATGGATCAGCTTGGCGTTGACCTCGATCACCACCGTTGGCGTCGCCTGGCCCTGGTAATCGGATTCGAAGCGGCGCACGTCGGTGGACAGCTTGTAGTCGGCGCGGATGCCGGCAGTGCTGCGGGCCACGCCGCGGATGCGGCCGGAGTCCTCGAAGCCGCGCAGCAGGGTGTCTTCGATCATGTCGGTGGCCGGCTGTGCCCAGCTGGCCCCCTTGTAGATCTCCATCTGCGACGGTGTCGGCCGCACGTTGATGCGAGGGCTGTCGACCATGCGCGCGGCGCTGGGCTTTGCCAGTACCAGCTGCCAGCTGGCCTGCGGCCACGCCGGATCGGCCTTGACCTGCACCGACGGCGAGTACAGCGTCACCGCGGTTTTCTCGCTGCTGCCAAGGATGGAGCAGCCGCCCAGCAGGGTGACCATCGAAGCGGCCAGCAGCCGGCGCGGAAGGGTGGTCGGGCTCATTTGGGTTCGAACTCCTTCGGTGCGTCGCGGCCCAGCAGGTAGCGCGCGGGGTTGTTCTCGAGGCGGTCGCTGACCCGGCGCAGGTCGCGGATCAGACCGCGCAGCTCGGTCAGTGTCGGGCCCAGCTGGCCGAGGCCATCGTTGGCGAAGCTGTTGATCGCGGCGCGGTTCTCGCCAAGGATCGAATCGGCGTTGCCGGCGGCCGAATCGAGCTTGGCCAGGGTGCCGTCGAGCTTGTCGATGATGCCCGGCAGCTGCTGCACCAGATTCCTGTCCAGGCGCTCGATGGTGCCGTTGGTGGTCTTCAGCGTGGTGTCCAGGCTGCGGGCGGCATCGCGCGCGCTGAGCAGCAGCGCCTGCGTGCCCTGATCACGGTCGGCCAGGCCGCCGCTGATCGTTTCCAGGTTGGCCAGCGTCGCGTTGATCGAGGCCACGTTGCGGTCGCTGAGGATCTGGTCCATGCGCTCGACGATGCGGTTGGCGACGTCGGTGATGTTCTGCAGGGCCGACGGCGTGGTCGGAATGATCGGCGCCGGATCCTTGTTGACCGTGGTCAGTGCCGGCGACTGCGGCGTGCCGCCGCTGAGCTGGATGATCGACGGGCCGGTCAGGCTGGTGATCGCCAGCTTGGCGCGGGTATCGGTCTTGACCGGCGTGTTGGAGTTCAGGCGGATGCGCGCGACGACCTGGCGCGGGTCGTCGGGCACCAGGTTCAACTCGGTGATCGAGCCCACCGCGATGCCGTTGTACTGCACCGGGCTGCCCACCGACAGACCGGTCACGGCTTCGCGGAACACCACGCGGTACTCCTGCCAGGTGCGGTCGGAGGAGTACTTGGCGGCCCACAGGCCGAAGGCCAGCAGGGCCAGGCCGGTGATCAGGGTGAACGCGCCGATCAGCACGTAGTTGGCTTTGGTTTCCATGGCTCAGGCACTCTCGATCTGTTCGCCACGCGCGGCACGCGCGCGCGGTCCGTGGAAGTATTCCTGGATCCACGGATGATCCAGTTTCTCGATGTCCGGCAAGGGGGCGTTGGCCACCACCCTGCGGTCGGCGATCACCGCCACCCGGTCGCAGATGGCATACAGCGTGTCCAGGTCGTGGGTGATCAGGAAAACAGTCAGGCCCAGCGCTTCCTGCAGGGTCTTGATCAGGCGGTCGAACGCCGCCGCACCGATCGGGTCGAGACCGGCGGTCGGTTCGTCCAGGAACAGCAGCGGCGGATCCAGTGCCAGCGCCCGGGCCAGGCCGGCGCGCTTGCGCATGCCACCGGACAGCTGCGAGGGCAGCTTGTTGATCGCATCGGCGGGCAGGCCGGCCAGCTTCACCTTCAACAGCGCCAGCTCGTAATGCCAGCGCTCGGGCAGCTCGCGGTGGTGTTCCTTGAGCGGTACCTGCACGTTCTCGCCCACGGTCAGCGACGAAAACAGCGCGCCGTCCTGGAACAGCACGCCGGTATTGCGTTCGATGTGCAGCCGGCTCTCGGTATCATCGGCACGCGCGTCGCGGCCAAGCACTTCGATCTGCCCGGCATCGGGCACGCGCAGGCCGAGGATCGAGCGCATCAGTACCGACTTGCCGGTACCCGAACCACCCACCACGCCCAGAATCTCGCCGCGGCGCACGTCCAGGTCCAGGTCTTCGTGCACGGTCTGGCTGCCGAAGCGGTTGACCAGCCCGCGCACGCGGATGGCCAGGTCGTGGCCGTCGTCGTCCTGCATGGGAATTTCTTCGGGTGTCGGATGCGTGCTCATGTCACCAGTCCATGTGCATGAACCACAACGCCGCGAAGGCGTCGATGATGATCACCAGCGAGATCGTCTGCACCACGCTGGAGGTGGTGCGTTCGCCCACCGACTGCGCCGTGCCTTCGACCTTCAGGCCTTCCAGGCAGCCGATCAGGCCGATCACCAGCGCGAACACCGGCGCCTTCGACAGGCCGACCAGCATGTGCCGCACTTCCATCGTCTCGTGCATGCGCGCGATGTACATCTGCGGCGGGATGTCGAGGTCGAACGCACCGACGGTGATGCCGCCGGCCAGGCCGGCGACCATTGCAATGAAGGTCAGCAGCGGCAGGGTGACCAGCAACGCCAGCAGCCGTGGCAGCACCAGCAGGTCGATCGGATCCAGGCCCAGGGTGCGCATCGCGTCGATTTCCTCGCGCGCCTTCATCGCACCGATCTGCGCGGTGAAGGCGCTGGCGGTGCGGCCGGCCAGCACGATTGCGGTCAGCAGCACGGCAAACTCGCGCAGGAAGGCGATGTTGACCAGTTCGACCACGTAAATTTCGGCGCCGAAGTCGCGCAGGATGGTCGAGCCGAGGAAGGCGATCACCGCGCCGACCAGGTACGACAGCAGCGCTACCAGTGGCACCGCATCCAGGCCCACCTGTTCCATCTGGTGCACGGTGGCGGTGAGCCGGAACCGGCGCGGTTCCTTCACCAGGCGTGCGGCCTTGACCAGGTTCTCGCCGAGGAAACTGCACAGCGCCTTGATGTTGTGACCGGTGGCATGGACGCTGACACCCAGCCGTTCCAGCGCCGCCAGCACGCCGAAGTCCCGCTTGGGCTTGGGCCGGTCGTCGGCGACTTCCTCGATGGTGCACACCAGCGCCTGGTGATCCGGGCGGAACTTCAGTGCGTCCTCGCCGAGGTCGGCGCGATGGGCTACGCGCAGCACCTGCAGCACGCCGGCCGAATCCATCTTCTCGATGGCGGTGGCATCGATGCCGGTCAGCTTATCGGGAACGCCGCGCAGGACTTCGGCCGCGGCCAGCGCGGTCTTCAAGGTCCAGGTGCCGGACAGGTGGATCACGCCCGGGTCATGGGCATCCTGTTCGAGCTGGGGGGCGTGGTTCGGGGTCACTTGGGCCATTCGGGTCGCAGCATAACCGTTCTGTATTGGGCATCGCGTCGAACTCGGATGAATTTCTCCGGTAAGGCCCAGCCTAGGTAATACTACGGCGCATGTCCGCAGACGCTCACACGATCCCCACGCCCCAGGCCACCTACGCGCAGCGCGTGGCCTTCGTTTCCGAGATCGCCGGACGCCTGCACAGCTATGGCACAACGGCTCAGCGCCTGGAAACGGCAGTAGTGGCACTTGCCCGCCAGCTCGATCTGGATTGTGAACCGTGGTCGAATCCCACCGGTATCATCCTCAGCTTCAGCGACCCGGCGCAGGCGATCGGCTCCAGCGACATCACCCGCGTGATCCGGCTGGCGCCCGGTGAAAACGATCTGCACAAGCTCAGCGTCGCCGACCATATCGCCGAGGAAGTGGCCAACGGGCGGATGAGCATCGCCCAGGGCCACACCGCGCTGCGCCAGCTGGACAAGGACCCGGGACGCCGCGGCAAGCTGCGCACCATCCTCTCGTTCACCCTCGGCGCGGCCGGCGTGGCCGGCATGTGGAAGCTGCCGTGGCTGGACATCGCCACCGCCGGTGTCATCGGCCTGATGATCGGCCTGCTCGGCATGGTCACCGACCGTCGCCCGGCAACCCGCGAAGCCGCCGAGGCACTGGCCGCGCTGCTGGCCGGCCTGGTCGCCACCCTGGTCGCGTCCTTTGTTGGTGCACTCAACCTCAATACGGTGATCATCGCCTCGCTGGTGGTGCTGCTGCCGGGCATGTCGTTGACCAATGCGGTCAACGAGCTGGCCAGCCAGCATTGGGTGTCGGGGACCGCGCGCTTCGCCGGTGCGCTGACCACCATCATGAAACTCAGTGTCGGCGCGATGATCGCGGTGACCCTGGCCGACGTGCTCGGGCTGGATCCGGTGATCCGCGCCACGCGGCCGCAGGGGCCCTGGGTGGAGTGGGGTTCGCTGCTGACCGCGGCATTCGCCTTCGCGATGCTGTTCAAGGCCAACCGCCGTGATTACCCGTGGGTGATCGCCGCCTCGGTGGCCGGTTATGCGATCTCCAAGTTCGGTGGCCACGCCTGGGGCGCGCCCGCCGGTATCTTCCTGTCGGCGATGCTGCTGACCGCCGGTGGCAATCTGTTCGGCCGCCTGGTTGGCCGACCGGGTGCGATCATCCGCCTGCCGGGCATCATCATGATGGTACCCGGCAGCACCAGCCTGCGCGGCGTGCTGACCCTGGTCCAGCAGCAGGACGTGGGCGCCGGCCAGAGCGTGTTCCTCACCGTGCTCAACGTGGTGATGGCGCTGGTGGCGGGCCTGCTGTTCGGCAACCTGCTGATGCCTGCTCGCAAGACTCTGTAGAGCCGAGCCCATGCTCGGCTTCGGATATGGATAGCCGAGCGTGGGCTCGGCTCTACAAACAAAAAACGCCGGCTTTCGCCGGCGTTTTTCATTGCATCCCGATCTGGCCTCAGGCCTTCTTGATCAGGAAATCTTCCGGCTTCTTGTTGCCCTTGGCGGTCAGCTCGGCCATCCAGCGCGGCTGCTTGCCACGGCCGGTCCAGGTTTCCTTCGGGTTGGCCGGGTTGCGGTACTTCGGGGCAACCTTGCCCAGCTTGCGGCCAGCGGTCTTCGACGGTGCCTTGGCGACCTTGGCTACCTTGCGGGCGCGCGGGGCCGGGGCGTCGCCGAACAGTTCCTCGATGGTGTAACCCTCGGTCTTGGCCAGCTTGGTCAACTGGGCGCGAACCTTGGTGATCGGCCGGCGCTTGGCGACGATGGTCTGCTGTTTCTTGGCGGTGCGGATCAGGGCGCCCAGCTCGCGTGCCGACAGGCCGGTCAGGTCAATGCTCATTTACGGTTACTCCGGAAACTAATGTGTGGACGGGACGAGCCAGTCCATGGCGTCGGCGGACAGAATAAAGATGAATTAATCAGAGTACAAATGCAGGCAGGACAAGGCTTGGCGACATGCCGGCCGCATTGCGTCGATTTTGACCGGATTATGTCTGCTGCAATATTGCTCAAGGGGGCGTCAGGTAAAAAAAAGACCGGGGCATGCCCCGGTCTTTTACTGATCAACCCTGCAGGCGCTGCAGCAGGGTGGCCTTGTCCAGGCTTTCCGCTTCGCTGGCGCGGCGCGAGCGGTACTCGTAGGTACCGGCGGCCAGGCCGCGTTCGCTGACCACCACGCGGTGCGGGATGCCGATCAGTTCCATGTCGGCGAACATCGCGCCCGGGCGCAGGCCTCGGTCGTCCAGCGCCGCGTCCAGGCCTGCATCGCGCAGCTCCTGCAGCAGGTTGGCGGCTGCATCGGCCACGGCGGCGTCACCCTTCGGGTTGATCACGCACACCACCACCTGCCACGGCGCCATCGCGTCCGGCCAGATGATGCCGGCATCGTCATGGTTCTGTTCGATCGCGGCAGCGACCACGCGCGAGATGCCGATGCCATAGCAGCCCATCGCCATCACCGCCGCCTTGCCGTTCTCGTCCAGCACGGTGGCATCCAGCGCTTCGGCGTACTTGCGACCCAGCTGGAACACATGGCCGACTTCGATGCCACGGGCGATCTTCAGTTCGCCACCGTCCAGCGCGCGGTCACCGGCACGCACGTTGCGGATGTCGGCCACTTCCGGTTCCGGCAGGTCACGGCCCCAGTTGACGCCGGCCAGGTGGAAACCGGCTTCGTTGGCGCCGACGACGAAGTCGGACATCGCCGCCACTTCGCGATCAGCCACCACGCGGATGGCCTTGGCCGGGGCGACCGGGCCGAGGAAGCCCGGCACGCTGCCCAGGTACTCGGCGATTTCCGCCTCGCTGGCAAAGCGCTGTTCTTCCAGGCCGGCAACCTTGGCCAGCTTGATCTCGTTGACCTCATGGTCGCCGCGCACCAGCACCAGCACGAACTGCTGTGCCTTGCCTTCGCCGGCGATCAGTGCCACCGACTTCACCGTGCGCTGCAGGTCGATGCCGAGCAGCGCCGCGACATCCTCGCAGGTCTTCTGGGTAGGGGTGTCGACCTTGCGCATGGCCTCGCTGGCGGCCGCACGCGGTGCCGGATCGGCGGCGATTGCCGCTTCCATGTTGGCCGCGTAGTCCGAACCGGTGGAGAACACCAGCGCGTCTTCGCCGGAATCGGCGATCACGTGGAATTCCTGCGAGGCATCACCGCCGATCGCACCGGAATCCGCCTGCACCATGCGGAAATCCAGGCCGAGGCGGGTGAAGATGCGGCTGTAGGCCGACTTCATGTTCTCGTACTCGCGCACCAGGCACTCATCGTGCAGGTGGAACGAATAGGCATCCTTCATCAGGAACTCGCGCGAGCGCATCACGCCGAAGCGCGGACGGATCTCGTCGCGGAACTTGGTCTGCACCTGGTAGAAGTTCACCGGCAGCTGCTTGTAGCTGGACAGCTCGCTGCGCGCGAAGTCGCAGGCGGCTTCCTCGGCGGTCGGGCTGTAGCAGAACACCTGGTCCTTGCGGTCCTTGATCTTCAGCAGCTGCGGGCCGAATTTCTGCCAGCGGCCGGTCTGCTCCCACAGTTCCTTCGGCTGGATGGTCGGGATCTGGAATTCCACGGCACCGGCGCGGTCCATTTCCTCGCGCACGATGCGTTCGACCTTGCGCAGCACGCGCAGGCCCAGCGGCGACCAGGTGTACAGGCCCGATGCCAGCTTGCGGATCATGCCCGCGCGCAGCATCAGCCGGTGGCTGGTCAGCTCGGCGTCGCTGGGGGTTTCCTTGGTGGTGTGCAGGTGGAACTGGGAGAGGCGCATCGTCGGCTTCGGATAACGGCAGAGACGCCTATTCTGCCAGCCCGGCCGGGGGGAGGGGTATCGGCAGGGCTGCGCCCTGCACCCGCCTCAAGCAACGTCAACTGCAACTGCCGAAGCAACGGCAAAGGCGAGTTTACTGGG
>NZ_JAOCLC010000050.1:0-39670 GCF_029845105.1 Stenotrophomonas sp. GD03654
GCGGTCTCGCGCAGTGGTTCGATGCGGTCGTACTGCCAGTCCAGCCAATGCGCCTGCAGCCGCCCGCGCTCGCGCAGCTGCTGCTGGAAGCGCGCCAGCCGGCCTTGCGCGGTATCGGCCAGTGCCACCATCACCGGCATGCGCGTGGCGCAGGCTTCGGACAGCAGGTTCACCGAATCGGGCGAGACCACCACGCGGTTGGCCCAGCCGAGCAGGCCGCCATAAGGATTCGTACCGTCGCCGCCATCGCCCCAGATCACGTGCGGCAGGTCGGCGAAGGTCGCACGCAGAATCTCGGCCAGCGCCGGCGGCGTGCGTCGTGAGGTGGTGGCCAGCAGGCTGCCGCCCTCGCTGCGGATCTGCTCGGCCAGTGCCCGGAACACGCCCACCATCGCGGTCTCATCCCAGGGCGCCAGCGGCGTCGGCCCGCCCACCAGCAGCGCGGTGCGCGGGCCGGGCAGGGTGCTGAAGCCGGCGAACGCGGCGCGGCCCCAGGCCAGCCAGTCGTCGTCCACCGGGTTGAGGCTGCCGAGCAGGGTCAACACATTGCTGCCGCGAAGGGCATCGTGTTCGGGCACCACCACCACATCCCAGTGGCGGGCGCCGATACGCGGGTCGAGGATCTGCACCACCTGGCTGCCACGCGCGCGCAGCACGCGCAGCGCGCCGGCGGCCTGACGGCCACAGCCGATCGCCAGCGGCGGCGCTTCGGCGGCCAGTGTCGCGAAGGCCTCGCCGTAGCCGTTCACATCGCCCGGCAGGCGGCGCGGCGACAGCCAGCGCCAGGGAGCGCGGGGCTGCAGGACCAGCGGCCGATGGGTGCCCTGGCGCAGCGCAGAGGCCAGCGCGACCGCCTGGCGGACATTGCCCGCACGGCCGTCCGTGACCGTCCAGGGCGCACTCAATCGTTTCACCTGTGGCATTAATTCGTTTCAGCCCTGCTGGGTGTTGCAACAGTCGCGACACTCTACACTGCGGCTCGTCGATTCGCCCCGCGCCGCCCGCGGGCACTGACCTTCCCTTCGCCGCCCTGGAGATCCACCGATGTCCCACGCGCTCGACGCTGCTGCCCTCGACCAGCTGTTCCGTACGGCCCGCACCCAGAACGCCTTCCTCGACAAGCCGGTCCCGGCCAGCCTGCTGCAGGAACTGTACGACCTGGTGAAGTGGGGCCCGACGGCTGCCAACACCACGCCGGCCCGCTTCGTCTTCGTCACCTCGAAGGAAGCCAAGGCCAAGCTGGCCCCGGCCCTGTCCGAAGGCAACCACGACAAGACCATGGCTGCCCCGGTCACCGCCATCATCGGCTTCGACCTGGACTTCCACGAGAAGCTGCCGTACCTGTTCCCGCACACCGATGCCAAGGCCTGGTTCGACGGCCCGCAGGAAGGCCGCCACGAAGCCGCCCTCCGCAACGGCAGCCTGCAGGGCGCCTACCTGATCCTGGCCGCACGCGCGCTGGGCCTGGATGCCGGCCCGATGTCCGGCTTCGATGCGGCCAAGGTGGATGAAGCCTTCTTCGCCGGTACCTCCATCAAGTCGAATTTCCTGGTCAACCTGGGTTACGGTGACCCGGCGGGCCTGTTCCCGCGTCTGCCGCGCCTGTCGTTCGACGAAGCGGCGCGCATCGCGTAAGTCGCTGTATCGGTTTCGGGCCGTCACTTTGGCGGCCCCTGTTGTCCCCACCCTACGATCCGGAGAGTTCCTGAGATGAGCGCCACCCGTAAACTGCTGCTGCCGCTGGCCCTGACCCTGGCCATCGCCGCCTGCTCCAAGCCGGCCGACACCGCTGCCCCGGCTGCCGATGCCGCCGCCCCGGCCACCACCGAACAGGCTGCCACCCCGGCTGCCGATGCCGCCGCTGCCGCGCCGGCCGCCGAAGCGATCAAGATCGCCTCGGGCACCTACAAGCTGGACCCGAGCCACACCGACGTGCTGGCGCAGTGGAGCCACTTCGGCTTCTCCAACCCGAGCGCGCACTTCGGCAACGTCGAAGGCACCCTGGTGTACAACGCCGAAGACGTGACCAAGTCCACCGTGGAAGTGAAGCTGCCGCTGAGCGGCCTGAACAGCTTCACCGCCAAGTTCGACGAGCACCTGAAGAGCGCCGACTTCTTCGACGCCGCCAAGTTCGCCGATGCCACCTTCAAGAGCACCAAGGTGGAAGCGGCCGGCACCAACAAGCTGACCGTCACCGGTGACCTGACCATCAAGGGCATCACCAAGCCGGTCACCCTGGACGTGACCGTCAACGGCGGTGGCGAGCACCCGATGGCCAAGGTTCCGGCGGCTGGCTTCGATGCCACCACCACCCTGAAGCGCAGCGATTTCGGCGTCGGCGCCTATGCCCCGAACGTCAGCGATGAAGTGAAGATCCGCATCACCACCGAAGCCACCGGCGAAAAGCCGGCTGCTTGATGCACCCAACTCACTCGTCGTGAGAAGGCAGAAGGCCCGCTGAAAAGCGGGCCTTCTTTTTTGAGCGCGGGGGAACACGCTTTGGTAGATGCCAACCTTGGTTGGCACACGGGCACTCCGCAGGCCAACCAAGGTTGGCCACTACCGGGTACGCGCGCTCAGCGCAACGCGCCCAACCACGCCACGCACGCTTCGCTCGGGCTGTGCTTGGCCTTCACCGTCATCCCGCTCACGCGCGCGAAGGTCTGCGCGGCCTGCGCCACCACCTGGCGTGCGATCAGCGCCGCCTGCTTGGTCGCGGCCTGCTGCTTGCGCAGCTGCACGATGTTGATCGACGGCCGGCCCACCGGTGCGTACTTCTGGTCGCGCCGCAGCACATCGGCCACCTGCGCCACTTCGAACTCGGCCTGCAGGTAACGGTGCTGTGCCTCCACCAGCTCACGCAGCGGTACGCGCAGGGCAGCGGTGTCGGCGAAGGCGGCCAGTGCCGCGTCGCAGGCGGCGTCATCGGCAAAGCGGGTACGCAGCGCGTCCACGCTGGCCAGGGTCAGTTTGGCCATGTGGGCCTCGTTGCTGCAGGAAAGGAGCGCGATTGTCGCATTGCTGGCCGGCTGATGCGTTGAACCGGGCGGCGGAATTCCTGTAGAGCCGAGCCCATGCTCGGCTCGTCGCGCGCAGCGCGAGGGTTTCCCGATGGCGGAAAGAAAAGCAGCCGAGCATGGGCTCGGCTCTACAATGGCCTGCTTTTCATCCACGGAAGGAAGACCCATGCAGGACACGCAGTACTGGTTGAACGAATTCTGGTCGGGCCTGAGCCTGCTCGACCTAGTGGGCGGCAGCCTGCTCGGCACGTTGCTTGGCCTGGTGCTGGGCATCCTCGGCTGGCGCTGGCTGCACCGCCGGGGTTGGTTGCAGCGGCGCAAGCGCTGGCATCACTGGCTGCTGGCCAGCTACGTGGTGCTGCTGCCGCTGGCCACTGCCTTCTTCGGCCTGCAGCTGGGCTTCACTGCCGGTGCGCACCGCGCGCTGTTCAAGCAGCTCGATCATTTCCAGCCGCACCTGCAGACCCTGGTGGAAGGCTGGAGCGAAGGCTTCACCGATTCACTGGACGACCCGCGCATGCGCGAGGCATTGCGCAGCGAGGGCACGGTGGGCGATGTGGCCGACACCATCGCCTCGGCCTACCTCAGCGAGCACCCGTTGCCCGGTCTCGACCGTCTTGGCGATGGCCCGTTGGCGCGCGGTACCGGCTGGGTAATCGGCAAGGTGCGCGAAGGCCTGCTGCGCGGCATGGTGGAAGACACGCTGGTGGACAAGGCCGGTACCCTCGGCCTGGAGCCCAAGGTGGTGCGCGAGGCGCTGACCATGCATGTGGATGAGCTGCTGCACACCCGTGGCGTGCTGCGGCTGGTGAAGGCACAGATCAACGGCATGATGCCCGGCGTGTACTTCGGGCTGCTGTTGCCGCTGCTGATCATCGCGCTGCTGGTGGCGCTGGAGATCTGGGCCGCGCAGCGGTTTGGGTGGGCGGGGCAGGTGGCCAAGCCGCCGGTCGCGGTCCCTCCTGTAGAGCCGAGCCCATGCTCGGCTCATCGCGCGTAGCGCGATGGGTCCATCGGTGGCCGAGCGGAGAGCAGCCGAGCGTGGGCTCGGCTCTACACAGTCAAGGGTGTGCGGACCAACGGTCCGCACCCACCGTCTTTGGATCAATCGCCGTCGGTTTCGTCCGGGTGGGCCTTCCAGTAGCCGGTCGAGCGGACCCAGTCGCGCGGCACGCCCAGGTGGCCTTCGATGAACTTGCGCATCATCCGCGCGCGGCGCGATTCGGTGGCGATCCAGTAGAAGACATCGCCGTCCGGGGCCTCGAAGTCGGTCAGCATGTCTTCCAGCAGCGTGCTGCTGGCCGCCGGGAAGCCGTTGCGCTCCAGCCAGTGGATACGCACGTTCTCGTACTGCGGCAGGTCCTGGCGTTCGGCTTCGTCGCTCACTTCGATGAAAGCCTGCACCTCGGCACCGTCCGGCAGCACGTCCAGCCAGCGGGCGATGGCCGGCAGCGCGGTTTCATCGCCGATCAGCACATAGGCGTCGTAGCTGTCGGCCACCACGAACGAGCCGCGCGGGCCGCCGATCACCAGCTTGTCGCCGGCCTTGGCCTGCTCGGCCCACGGCCCGGCAATGCCCTGGTCGTGCAGCACGAAGTCGATGGCCAGCTCGCCGGTTTCATGGTCCCACCAGCGCGGGGTGTAGTCGCGGGCCGGCGAGGGCTCCTTGCCGTCTGGGTAGCTGCGGCCTTCGGCGGTCAGCACCGGCAGCACCATCTCGCCCGCAGCGTTGGGGAAGAACAGCTTGATGTGGTCGTCGGCGCCGGGCGAATCGAAGCCGGCCAGCTCGTCGCCGCTCAGCACCACGCGGCGCATGTGCGGGGTGACTTCTTCGGTGCGCAGCACGGTCAGTTCACGGAAGCGCACATCCAGGCGCAGGCGCGTGTTGTTGTGTTCGGTCATGGGGATACCTGTAAAGGTGTCGCGCAGTGCTGCGCGGCGTAGGGGAGACCTGGCTGGAGTCAGTCTGGCTGGGTCGTTGAAATGGGTGGGCTCTCGCTACCGGCCGTACCGTTGAGCAGCGCGGATGCCCGCGTCAGCAGCGCCGCTACTTCTTCCGCCTCACCCTCGGCCCAGCGGCCGTGGTGATGCACCAGCGCCCGCTTGAACTCGCGCAGGGCCGCGGCCAGCGGCGGCGGCAGCGAGGCCTTGGTGATCTCGCGGGCACGGTCAAAGGCACGCCGTTGTGCCAGGCGCACCTGGGTGCGCTGCACCTTCAGCTCGAACTCGCCGGCAGCGGTGATACGGAAGATCCGCTTCCCATCCACTTCCTCGGCCTCGATCCAGCCGGCCTGCTCGAAGCTGGCCAGCAGCGGGTACATGGTGCCGGCGCTGGGCGTGTAGGCCTGCATGAACTGGTTGCTGATCAGCTGCATCAGCTCGTAGCCATGGCGCGGCTGCTCGCCGATCAGGGCCAGCACCAGCAGGCGCAGGTCGCCGCGGCTGAGCACGCGCGGCTGGCCGTTGCGGCGCGGCACCGCCGGATCGGTGGAACGGGCTCTGGGAGAAGCGGTACGGCTCATTTCGATATATCGGTAAACGAGTGCGCAAACGATATATCGATATGTCGAAGCCGGCAATCACCGATCCGGCCACAAGCAGCTCTGTTTTGGGCCACGGCCCGCCGCGTGCCCACAACAAAAGGGGCGCCCCTTGCGAGGCGCCCCGGCGAAACCGTGGAAGGGAGCTGGGCCGTCAGGCCCATCACTCACGGCCCACCTTGGGCCCGCTGCCCCCACAGATCCAGAGGCAGGTGCGACACGTTGTCGCCGGTTCAGCGCCGGCACGCGCAGCCGATACCGGTGGGCGTGGCGCTGCCCTACAACCGTCATCGGCAGCAGTAACACTGCGTCCTGCACATGGGCGCAGCGGCCCGCAAGCGACAGCCCGCGCAGCCAACAAGGCCCGCCGCACGGCCTTCAGCGGGTCCGGCAAGCCCCTTGCGGACACTGGCCGGTTGCATCCATACGCCTGCGTAGCCAAGTGACGAAAGCCCTTGGTGCGCTACACTTTGCGGTCTAGAAATCTATACAACAGTCGCGCGCGTGCGTGCGGTTATGGGAGCGCTAATGAACTGGTTGAACGAGGTGCTGAACAACGACCCGAATCCTGTGGAAACCCAGGAGTGGATCGAGTCGTTGAAGGCCGTTATTGATGTCGAGGGCTCCGAGCGCGCGCATCAGCTGCTGGAAGGCATGGTGGAACTGACCCGTCGTTCGGGCGCCTACCTGCCGTTCTCTCCCACCACCGAGTACGTCAACACCATCGAGCCGCAGCTCGAGGCCAAGAGCCCGGGCAATGCCGAGCTGGAATGGCGCATCCGTTCGATCATCCGCTGGAACGCGATGGCCACCGTGGTCCGCGCCAACCGCAAGCCGGGTGACCTGGGCGGCCACATCGCCTCGTTCGCCTCCGGCGCCACCCTGTACGACGTGGGCTTCAACCACTTCTGGCGCGCCCCGAGCGAAAACCACCCGGGCGACCTGCTGTTCATCCAGGGCCACAGCGCCCCGGGCATCTACGCACGTTCCTTCCTGGAAGGCCGCATCAGCGAAGAGCAGCTGGACAAGTTCCGCATGGAAGTGGACGGCGGTGGCCTGTCCTCCTACCCGCACCCGTGGCTGATGCCGGAATACTGGCAGACCCCGACCGTGTCGATGGGCCTGGGCCCGCTGGCCGCCATCTACCAGGCGCAGTTCATGCGCTACCTGGAAAACCGTGGCCTGATCGAGAAGTCCGACCGCAAGGTGTGGTGCTTCATCGGCGACGGCGAGAGCGACGAGCCGGAAACCCTGGGTGCCATCGCCCTGGCCGGCCGTGAAGGCCTGGACAACCTGATCTTCGTGGTGAACTGCAACCTGCAGCGCCTGGACGGTCCGGTGCGCGGCAACGGCAAGATCATCCAGGAACTGGAAGGCGTGTTCCGTGGCGGCGGCTGGAACGTGATCAAGCTGCTGTGGGGCGGTTACTGGGATGCCCTGCTGGCCAAGGACACCAATGGCGTCCTGAAGAAGCTGATGATGGAAACCGTCGACGGCGAATACCAGAACTGCAAGGCCTTCGGCGGCGCGTATACCCGCGAGCATTTCTTCGGCAAGTACCCGGAAACCGCTGCGATGGTCGCCGGCCTTTCCGACGACGACATCTGGCGCCTGAACCGTGGTGGCCACGACCCGCACAAGGTGTACGCCGCCTACCACCAGGCCGTGAACACCAAGGGCATGCCGACCGTCATCCTGGCCAAGACCGTGAAGGGTTACGGCATGGGCAGCGCCGGTGAGGCACTGAACCCGACCCACCAGACCAAGAAGCTGGACGACGAAGCGGTGCGCCACTTCCGCGACCGCTTCAACATTCCGGTGACCGACGCGCAGCTGGCCGACGGCCAGGTGCCGTTCTACCACCCGGGCCCGGATTCGCCGGAAGTGCAGTACCTGCAGGAACGCCGTGCCGCGCTGGGCGGTTACCTGCCGCAGCGCCGCCGCAAGGCCGACAAGACCTTCGTGGCACCGAAGCTGGAAGCCTACGAGCGCCTGCTGAAGAGCAGCGGCGAGCGCAGCTACTCCACCACCATGGCGTTCGTGCAGAGCCTGAACATCACCCTGCGTGACAAGGAACTGGGCCCGCACATCGTGCCGATCGTGGCCGACGAAGCCCGTACCTTCGGCATGGAAGGCCTGTTCCGCCAGATCGGCATCTACGCGCCGTTCGGCCAGAAGTACAAGCCGGTCGACGCCGACCAGCTGATGTTCTACCGCGAAGACCAGAGCGGCCAGGTGCTGCAGCAGGGCATCAGCGAGCCGGGTGCGATCAGCTCGTGGATGGCCGCCGGTACCAGCTACTCGGTCAGCAACGTGCCGATGCTGCCGTTCTACATCTACTACTCGATGTTCGGCTTCCAGCGCGTGGGCGACATCGCCTGGCAGGCCGCTGACATGCGTACCCGCGGCTTCCTGCTGGGTGGCACCGCTGGCCGCACCACACTGAACGGTGAAGGCCTGCAGCACGAAGATGGCTTCAGCCATCTGGTGGCCGGTGGCATCCCGAACGTGCGCAGCTACGACCCGACCTTCGGCTTCGAAGTGACGGTGATCCTGCAGCACGGCACCAAGCGCATGATGGAAGACCAGGTGGACGAGTATTACTACGTCACCCTGATGAACGAGAACTACACCCACCCGGAAATGCCGGAAGGTGCGGCCGAAGGCATCGTCAAGGGCATGTACCTGCTGACCGACGCCGGCAAGCCGAAGAAGGGCGAGCTGCGCGTGCAGCTGCTGGGTTCGGGCACCATCCTGCGCGAAGCCATTGCCGCGGCCGAGCTGCTGGACAAGGACTTCGGCGTGACCGCCGATATCTGGAGCTGCCCGAGCTTCAACGAACTGCGTCGCGATGGTTTCGACGTGGAACGTGCCAACCGCCTGCATCCGGAAGGTGAGCAGCGCAAGGCGTACGTGACCGAGCTGCTGGAAGGCCGCCAGGGCCCGGCGATTGCCGCCACCGACTACGTGCGTGCATACGCGGACCAGATCCGTGCGTTCGTGCCGATGTCGTACACCGTGCTGGGTACCGATGGCTTCGGCCGTTCGGATACGCGTGCGAACCTGCGCCGGTTCTTTGAGGTTGACCGGTACTACATCGCGCATGCCGCGATTGCGGCGCTGGCGAAGGAAGGGAAGATGACCGCGAAGGATGTGGCCCGGGCGATCAAGCAGTACAAGATTGATCCGGAGAAGGCTAATCCTGTTGGGGTTTGATTGAGTAAGAGAAAAGAGGGCCGTAAAGGCCCTTTTTTCTTGAAAAGCTGCGGCTCATCTTCCAGATTTGAGCTTTATTAGACGGAACTATGGATGGAGGTTGATGGAATGAATCAGCTGGTTATTGACGAGGTGTCTGGGCAACGCCTGAACGTTGCTCTAGAAGAACTATATTTGGATGCTAAGAATCCGAGATTTGGTGGGTTAGGGAGAGTGAATCCCACCCAGGCGGAGGTTCTTGATCATATCGTCGACGCGTTTGGCGTGGATGATCTTCTTAGTTCTCTGTCAATTAATGGTTATTTCGATGCTGAGCCACTAGTTGCACGCAGCGAGGACGGCAAGCTGGTAGTTGCAGAGGGGAATCGCCGCTTGGCGGCTTGCCTAATGTTGGCTGGTGACGAGCGTGCGCTTCGCCAGCGGGATAAGGCCGCACCTTACATTGAGGTTTGGAATCAGAAGAAGAGGCCATCGCTTGAGCGTCCGCCTGTTATTGTTTTCTCAGGGGATGAGGATCAGACCGGGCTGCTGTCTTACTTGGGTGTTCGCCATATTTCGGCCGCAAAAAGCTGGGACTCTTACGCCAAAGCTGCTTGGGTAGCAGATGTTGTGGAAAAGCATAAGCTGAGCGTGTCTGAGATAGCGAAGATGATCGGTGATCAGCATCGGACAATCGATCGTCTTTTGCAGGGCTTCTATGTAGTTAAGCAGTTGGAAGCCTCCGGGAAATTTATCCCTACCAACAGTCAGAAGGGTGGTAGAGGAAGCGTCACGGCGTACCCATTCTCCTGGGTTTACACCATTCTTGGATACAGTGCGACGCGAGATTATTTGGATATTGCTGACACGCAAACGGTGCCGAATCCGATCAAGTCAGAGCAGTTGGCCAAGGGGACGGTGCTGATGACCGCTATGTTTGGAGACAGAAGCAGAGGGCGGAGCTCATCTGTTACAGACTCTCGGCAACTCGGACGACTGGCTGGCATGTTTGCAAATCCTGAAACGCTCACCATGATCGAACAGGGGAAAACTGTCGACGAGATTGAAGCTGCTACACAGAAGATCGAGGACAAGCTTCGTCAGGGCGTTCACACCGTTCGCGAGATCTTGAGAGACCTAGTTTCTCGATTGGACGAAACTCCTGTTGATCGTGAAGTCGCGATGGCCATGGTGTTCCCGGCGGAGAAGGCCAATTCCGTTGCAGGCTCCCTCGCACGCAAGCTGAAAGAGATTGCGAACGAGTCAAGCGGGGCGGAGGGCCATGAATAATGAGCCCAAAAGCCTCATGGAAGAGTCTGGAACCTAAAGCGTCAAAGGATGCGGACCAGTTTGAGTTTGCTGCAATGCGCGGGACATCTGCCACGATAGACTCAGCTATCCTGGATAACACCATCTCCGGCGAAATAGATGATGAAATGGAGGAAGTGGGTGTCGCGGGACCTCACTGGCAAGCTCAAGATCTTGCGGAGGAGGGGTTGCTAGACTCGACTAGAAACGAGATATTGCGTCGAGTAGAGTTGATTGGGTCTGGCTATCCATTTAGCTTCGTTAATAATAAGCTGGTGTACACCCCAAGCGACTCTGGATTTTACGAATTCTGCTTATCTGTCACCCAGGCGCCCTCCATTACCGAGGGAGACTATGTCCGCTTTCCGCGCCTTTTTGAGCGTGTCGTGACATATTTGCTTAGGGAATACTTTGGTCGCAACTCTGAGGGCCTTCACACCGGGCATCCCAGGCTGCCTTCGACGTCCTTCAAACAGATTATGGCGAAGTTGCAGAAGGCGCCATATGAGTGGGTATGGCATCCTCAGCCGGATATGAGCGAAGCTGACGTAAAAGACGAGACCTTAGACTTCGTTATTACTCTTCCATCCCTGGATTCAAGGTCGGGTAATCTTTACATTTTAGGGCAGTGTGCTTGCGGGGATAATTGGGATTCCAAGCTGGAAGATCCAAATGTAAAATTGTTAAGGAAATGGTTCCACCCTGATTGGCCTATTGCGCCAATCAGAGCATTCACCACGCCATTTGTAATGGGTGATCAAACGATGCGAAGCGTTGTGAATGAAAGCGGAGCTCTCGTTTTTGATAGGCCGAGGCTGATTAAGATTGCCGAGAATTGGGTCCAGCCCAGCGCCAAAAGAAGGCTAAAGAAGAAAGTAGATCCGGTTTCAATGCTGCTTAGCTAAGATCTGGGAGTGACCGTGCAACCGCCTCAAATAGAGGCGGCGGAACAGCGTTTCCTATAACTTTGTATCTGCTATGCATCCCGTGAGATTCTGGGAACGTCAAGTTGCCGCGAAAGCCTTGAAGACGAGCGGCTTCCCTGTAGCTAAATCGACGCGCCGGATCATTGGATACAAATTCGAATTTGTCAGGTCCGATGTTGCGGAGTTCGGGACTGATCGGATGGAGAGGCATATGTCGGGATCGGCTCACAATTGTTTTGGATGTCTCGTCCCATGATCTTCGACGATTTCTTGACAGGTAATACCAATGGAAGGGTTCGTCATTGAACTCGCCTATTGGCCAGTCTGGAAAGCCCTGAAGTGCCTCTCGAATTGTAACGTGAGGCACTTCAGTGGTTATGCCATGAGTGGCATCAGGGAAAACAAAATCGTGATCCAGTGAACTTCTGATTCCGACGATAATTATCCTATGGCGCTCCTGGGCTACTCCATAGTCAGCCGCATTCATTAGTTTCCAAGACACTCTGTATCCGGCCGACCTGAAATTCCTTATCTGCCAGTTGAATAAATCTAAATTATCTTTCCGGATGAGTCCGGATACATTTTCAACAATGAATGCTTTTGGCTTAATGATTCGAAGTGCGCGGCCGAACTCTTTGAAAAGATAATTTATATCTCGGCTCGATTCCCGAGCGCCGCCCTGGCTGTAGCCCTGGCAGGGGTAGCAGCCTACAAGCAGGTCTGCAGAAGGAAATTTTGTGACTGTTTCAATTGGCGCGACTACATAGTCCGTCGGCGGTAGGTTGGCTTCGTAAACCTCTGCAGCATACTTAAGGATGTCGTTTGCCATCAGGACGTCGAATCCCGCGGCCGTCAATCCTGCGTCTGAACCACCGCAGCCGGTAAAGAGTGAAACGGCCGTTGGCATAGTTATCCCTTGGAGATGCGCTGCCGCCAATTATGAAGCCAGTTCCCCGCTCTGCCTAGTCTCCTTACTCCCGCAGACGCTTGGCCAGACTACATCGATGGTCCAGACGGCCTCCG
The DNA here is from genome assembly GCF_029845105.1 of Stenotrophomonas sp. GD03654. Taxonomy (NCBI): domain Bacteria; kingdom Pseudomonadati; phylum Pseudomonadota; class Gammaproteobacteria; order Lysobacterales; family Lysobacteraceae; genus Stenotrophomonas; species Stenotrophomonas sp. GD03654. The sequence continues at coordinate 12,013 of NZ_JAOCLC010000050.1, forward strand.
GGAGCTCTGGATCTTACGTACGAGCCACAGTGGCTAAGGACGGCGTTCACGTCTGTGAGTGGCAATGGTCCAGTCCGGACGACATGTAGGGTTGGCTGGTCATCTCGATTTTCGGTTAGAAAATTATCTTTCCGTTCCAGGGTCGCCCATAAATTCAATGTTTGCCGTCGCGTCAAAGGTGCGAACTTATTGTTGGTGCTGAATTGTCGAGGGGTGAATGGGCGGCTTTAGTCTTGTAATTAATATTTTTGCCATGTGTTTTCTTGGGGGATGTGTAGCGTCATAAATATTTGGGGTCGATTTATTTAATAAGGAAGTGTCGGTGAGAGGGATGGGGCCATGCGCTGAATTACCATGGGCACTGTGCTCTATGCCAAGCCAGGGCATCAGAATTGGCCTCGCTATCGAGGGCGGACGTAGATGCCAACTTCCTACCCGCAAATTTGAAATGCGATGACGCCTGAAGCGCTGGTGCACAAACGATATTGCGAGATTTCGAATCAACGCTTATTAGGTAGAGATCAAACAATGTATGTACGTCAGCGCGGAGTAGTAGGCCATTGTTCACCGTGTTGCTCGAAGAGCCAGAGTACGGACGGATATGGGCCGCTTCGAGCGCGTCCACCACATCACATCCCGTCATTGCACAGCGTCCTCCGTATGCGTCCAGCAGTGCCTTGCGGAAAGCAGGTTGCCCGCGGCGCTGAACGATAGCTGCCAGCACACGCCGCCTCTCGCCCACCTCATCTGTTGGGGAGAAACTGCCAGATGCCTCTGCCGCTTTGGCCTCCTTCTCCAATAGTCCCCTTGTAGGACCAGAGACCGACGTGAGCATCTCACTGGAAAGCCCGAGGAGCTTGGCAAGTTTCGGCTCAACCCTCGCACCCACGTTCGATGCTGGAAGAAGCCCGGGTAGCCATGGCTTGCCGGCCTGATCCAGAACATGGGAGATATTCTGCATGCGGTACTCCCACGCCTTGGCTGTGCGTCCGTAGCAGTCCGCAAGTTCCCGGTAGATCCTGGCTTTCTCGAGGCCTGATCCATTGGCGATACGCGCCTCCATTTGGCGATACGCCTCGACGGCAGCGGCCAATTCGTCGTCAGTCCACCTGCTCACACCTTCCCCTATCCTCGACCGCGCGCGGCGCTCCTGGGGAAAGTATGCCGTAAACGACACAATGAGCCGCTAATGGCTTGGGGCGGAGGAGCGTAGTGTGTCAGCGCAAACCGCAGACTGTTCAGGCCCGTCGATGCATCTAGTATGCGGAGTTCAGTTGCAAAGCCCTAATCGGCCGGAAGTAGTCGGCTACTCCAGCGCTGGAGTAAGGGTTGAACGCAAGGCGTCTCACGGGCTCGGCCTATGAAGCCTAGGATGAGCAACTGTGATGAGGAGTTGTCCACCAGCAGGGCGGGCTCACCTCGGCAAGTGAGCTCGAAGTACCTTGCTTCAAAGCGTCCGGCACCGAGCGTTGCATCTTCAGCCGCTAGGCTTAGGGCTTCCTGGCGTATGACAGAAAATTCGGTAGCCGAGACCTTGGGGTAGGTCTTCAGCTCCAAATCGCCTTTGGGCAAGTGGAAGTGGGCGAGCGCTGAGCCAATCAGCGCTGCCAAACACAGTACTGCGTACGTCAGAGACTTCATTGGAAGTCCTGCAGATCAGAGGCGAACGGATAATGGGGCTGTGGCGACAGCCTGCAGCCTACTGCTTGAGGTTCAAGCCTTGGGGGCTACTCCCGCACATGCAACCGCTCAGTCACCTGCGCAGTCAACGCCACACACGCCATCTTCAACCCTTCCATAACCCGATCCCCCAGGTACTCCTCGGGCGCACCGTTCTGCCGAGTCCGCTCCGCAGCCAGCATCAGCTCCGCCACCACGCGCAGACCGGCCAGCGCGCAATCCGCATCCGCCAGCTGAAGACAACGCCCAGGCAGTTGATGCCGTTCCGGCCAAGGCTGGCCATCCGCAGCTGCACCGGTTCCAATGCGGTGCAGCGTGGCGACGAAGGCGTTGGGATCGACGGACGGTTCGCGCTCGGGTTCGGCGTTGTCCGGATCGTACTGCGCGTGCAGGGAACGGAAGTCCGATGTGTTCATGGCAGTGCTCCGTACAGGACAGATAGCAGCGCCACCGATAAAGGTGGCGGACGGTGCGGGCTCGAAAACCGGTATGTACCAGACCGGCGGATCCGAAGATCCCCACGCACCGCCCGCCATGGAACGCGAACGGATTGCCAGCCGGCGCCACACGAACGGTGGCGCCGGCCGGCAAGCGCATACATCTGGTACATAGACGGGTTTTCGAGTCCCGCGCCACCCTTTTCCGGTGGCATGCCAAGGTGTACTCGCATGGTTGCGAGATGCCAAGAAACCGTAGGCCGCAGAGGCCGCAAATGCTGACGCTTACGGCATTGTTGCATGGCGCGCGCGTGGCAGAACCCTTGCGGTGCAGTGGTTTCGGCCGGTGTTAAGTTATCGCCCGAATGCGCATTGAAAGGCACGGTTTGCAGATGATCGGGGTCTCAAAAGCGACAGTCCGCCCGCATGGCTGAGATCCGAAGTTGGCCGATTGCGACACGGCTTAACTTTGCAGCGCCACCCCCGGCCGTGGCCACAGTGCATCGTCGCGCTCCAGGTCGTAGTCGCTGCCGAAGGCCAGCGCCGCCTCCCGCGGCGGAAGGTCTGCGTAGCAACCCAGCAGGTACTCATCCATGCCGGCGTCGCTATGGTCGATGGCGAACAGGTAGAGAAGCTCCTTGTCGAACGCTTCCAGCCATGCGGTGTCTATCGTGGTCATTGTCACCCTCCTGACTGCAGGAATAGTGCCTGCACCATCGCGTGCCTGCTAACACCAGAACTGGCCCACGCAATGTTCACCGGCAGAAATCCCCATCCCGCCGCTGGGCAATGTGAAGCCAGTTCAGGTCCCCTGGCCGGTGCGGTGTATAAACTGCCGACACGTGAGTGCCCGAATGCGAGGAACGGATGCGACAGCTACTGAGGCCATGGATGGTACTGCTGCCCCTGCTCGCGGGCGGCTGTGGCGCCCAGGCACCCCAAACATATGGCGATGGTTTCCCTGTCGCCAAGCCGATGGACCTGGTCCATGCAGGTGCGACGGTAGAGGCGCGTTTTGAACTGCCGCCGCCTTGGGAGAAAGATCCCAGACCTCGCACATTCCTGATTGGGTTCCGTACCGGCGGGCCCGCCAAGCGCCCGGATATGAAACCGGGCGATGTCGCCTTCCTTGAAGACGCCCGGATTCCCCTGAAGGTGCAGCTGTGGAAGCTGGAGGGCGACACCGACACGCCCATAGCGCTGCAGGTATTGAATCGCGATCTGCCTGCTGTCCGGCAGGGCAACCGATATCAACCGGCCAAGGGTGATGTGTACGAATACAGGAGCGCCGTCGGCGCGGATTCGAACAGTCTGGTCAATGCAGGAAAGTACGACATGTCCCTGGCCTACAGGGAGTACGAGGTGGCCCGTGCTGATTCGGCGGATCTGGCGGCCGGGAAGTACCGGCTGAAGGTGACCAACCTTCAGGGCAATCCAAACGTTGCACATCTCAACATCGAGCTTCTCGTCGCCAACTACAACGTGAAATAGGGCTATGGACAGTCACCAGTCTCAACAGTCCTTTAGAAGGGGCTGGCCCCTAGTCGGCAGCTTGACACGCGAGTGACTGAGTAAGTCCACCAGAAAACGCTGCAACGTGAGGCGGCGGCCCGAACGTCTGGCGGCATGCAGATGGGTTAGTGCCGCCACACAGTCGCACTCAGGGAGAGGCGCGCGAGCTACATCGATGGTGCCGAAGCCCGATGCTGCTCCTGCGCATGCTGCATTTCTGCTGACCTCTCACGCGCTTGGCGCTCACCAATCGCCTCAACTTGGTTCAAGCTCTCCTGCACTGGCCGCTGGGCGGCTTCCGCAGTCGCCATGTGAGTGCGAAGGGAGGCAGGGTCGGACATCGCACCCTGCACCACAAAGATGTTATGTGCGGCGGGGGAGGCATCTGTCTGTCTGCTCAGCACAACATGGTCCGCGCGGGTGATTCCGGCATCCTTGGCTGCGGCCAGCAGACTGGTAGACAAACGCTCGCTGGTGTCATCGAAGGTTCGGCCGTTGGCCTTGTCCAGTGCTTCCACCTTGCTCCGAATCTGGTCCAGCAGCGCCTGATCTGCTGGACTGAGCGAGTGGGTGGGCGAGGACTGCATATCTGCAACGCTCTGCGTCGGTGGCGAAATGGTGTGTGTGCTGCCGGTGTTCTTCAGCTCCACCCAGCCCAACCCGCCCTTTCCGAAGTCGCCAACAGGCAGGATCTTTGCGCTGCCAAAGTCGAGGCCATTGCGCTCAAGCTGCTTCGGGTCCAGACCAAGCTCATGCAGGTCGATGCGGATGGCCGGGGGTTGGCGACCTTCAGCCAGGAAGGCATGGCTCGCCCCGATCACTGATAGCGGATAGGTGCCGTAGTAGTTGCGGTAGTCGGAATCGCCGTGCCGGCCCAGCGTGCCAGTGCCGTCATAGAAGCACTGCTCGACGGCCTTGGTGAGCTGGACGCTCTCATTGTTGGGGCGCTTGGCAAGCGCATCATATGAGATACCATCCGCCAAGCTCCTGGTTGCACCCTCCGCTCGAATGCAACGGGAGAGCGAGCGGGACGCAAGCATTGCCTCCAGTCCGTTGTCATCCAAGGTTGGATTCAACGCTCTGAATCGGCTATCCAGTGCCCGCAGGCCCGAGACCTCCGCCAGTGCCTCGTCCTGTCGTCCCTTGTCCAGAAGCGTGCGCACCGGCTCGGTCAGGTTCACCGAGCCTGACCGAGAATCGTGTGAAGCGATCAGTTCCTCGCTGTAGGTCTGCTTGAAGTCCCTGAGTGCTGCGGCGCGTTCCTTAGCCAGGATGCCGTGCATGGTCTCGTGGCCTAGCACTTCGGTAAGTCGTTCTTCAAGCCGGGCGCCGGTTACGCTCTGGAAATTGGAGGCGCTGATGAAAATCGTTGGTGGGTTTCCATCCGCTCCCTCCTGGAAGTGGCCGCCATTGTGATGTCCGTAGGAGACGGCAATCCGGCCGATCTGACCGCTGGTGGCTGCGTTTGCCAGAAGGTGATTGAGGTAGGGGGAGCCTGCAATGCTGCGGCGGATCGCATCTTCTGCCCCACTGGGAAGCTGCTTATCTGCCTGTAGATCGGCCAATAGTGGCTCGACGCTGGATTCGATTCCCTTCATTTGTCTCCTCCTCCAAACTGGACCGCGTAGACGCAGGTTTTCGCGGTATCGCCTTCGTTGGAACGATAGGTTAATAGGCTGGCATCCATACCCTGGTTACCACCGCTGATCGGGCGCCAATACTGCCTGATGCCCCCTCTCTGGAATGGCACTTCTGCTCCGGTCCTGTATCCGAGGGCTTCGAGCGCTCGTCCGGCACTTTCTGCTTCCCAGTAGCACACGCCATTCGGAGCATCTGTCACTGGCTGCTTGCCCAGCTGATAGAAGATCACCTCTTGGTTGGGGAATTCACGTGCCGACTCAACCGATAGATAAGTCACCCCATAGGTATAGCCGTCCGTTGTTGCTAGGTCCTTTGCGCTATGCCTGATGCTGACCTTTTCGTCTGGCACGAGTGAGACACCGATCGCCGTGCCGAGCTTGTCCGGACTGATGTCCGCCCTTGACCTGAGCGAATCGGCGTAGGCAAGAATCCGTTTCTGCAACTCGGCCATGGAGATGCGGGCAGGCTGCGTATCTGCGGCAGCGGCACGTTCATTGAGGGCAGACGTATCCGTCGATCGCGCGCATGCAGATGTCAGCGTGAGCATGGCTGACAGTCCGAAAAGAGCACCAATGTGAGCCGCGCGCAGCATAGCTCGAGGTAGCTGCGGCCGAAGCAATCTGGTCATGATGACGGAGAGCAAAACCGAAGCCTCCTTCGTTGTGATGCCCATCGGTGAGTCCCTGACGGTGTTGAAGGTACTGTACGACCCGGATGAAGAACGCCGGGATCTCCATTCATTGCGATTGAGCGCGATAGCGGCTCAGAAGACCACGCACGCTGGTTTCCAGACGCTGCCAGTCGCTCAGCATGACGCGTGCATAGTTCATCTCGATGGCGATGCTGTCGTCCACGTCCACGATGGAATGGCGGCACATTGCGATCTGGTCCTCTCCGGCGCGTTCAAGTGTCTTTCCCTGAGCTACAAGTCCGTCAGGAATCCGGTCTTCCGGGTCGCAGCTGATGAACGTTGTCAGTTGGCCCTCCGCCGAGCGGGCCACATACCAGTCTGGTTCCATCCCCGGGTTGTGTACGTAAGGTCTGCCCAGCGCAGCCTCCGAATCCTTCGCATAGGCTGCCATCAACGATGGGTTGATCGCATACGGCGTCAAACCCCAGCGTTCGGGTTGTGCAACGCGCAGCGCAAGGTTCTCTACCGGGTCCCTTCGCTCCAGTGATCCCGGTGCGCTGGTGGCCTCACTGCTGGACCGACGTGCCAGATAGTTCTGAATGGGAACGCGATCGATGTATCTAAGCTCGACCAGCACCTGCCGCCGGCTGTCCTGCGTGCTGCGCACCGGGCGATCACCGGGAGGCGCTGCATCGAAATCCGGCCAGAACACAGTGAGCATGACGCCCCCATCGGCTAGGGGGCCCGTCTGGTTGTAGTAGAGGTTGGCCGGGAACATGAAGCGGTGCGGGCCAAGCCGAGCCTCTACCGGCTGCGTCGTGTAGGTCTGTCCGCCCACCGTACGTGGGCTGGTTGCGGTTTCGGACATGGGGGTTCCGTTCGGGTCCTTTTCCGTGGATGGGGCCTTCGCGCAGGCGGTGGTGCTCAGCACGGCCACCAGGGCGAAGGAGGCAAGCCGGCAAGCCGGTGCTCTGCTCATGGGCGATTCCCTTGCATGATCGAAACGACTATAGAACGGTGGAATGGCAAGCTCCAGTCGCAGCCGGGATCTCGCTCACGCGCAGGGCGATTACTGCACGCTGGCTCACATATTCAGCAAGTCGCGATCGGCGTCGTCTATTCCTCCACCTGCCCCCCATCCCACCTATGCCATCATCCAGCCAGGACCGCAGCACCCATCAAGGTTGAACAGGCATGGAGCAGGCAACACGCTACACCGCAACGCTGTACCTGGCCGCCCCCGGCACCCCGCTGAAGAGTGGGGGCACCTCGCCGCGCGGCCATATGTACCTGCAGGTGGCCGCGGGCGACGAGGCCCACAGCTACGGCTTCGCACCGCCGCGCCACGCGCCGGGTGAAGCCCCCACTGGTGCGCAGTACGCGCAGGTGCGCCACGACGATGCCGATGAACATCTGGACCCGTACTACAGCCGCACCCTGGAAATCACCGAGGAGCATTACGGCTGCCTGCGTGACTTTGCCGAGGAGCCGGCCGAGTTCGAATTCGATGTGGATCGCCCGGCCACCATCAACCGCTGCAGCGATTTCGTCTGGGCGGCGCTGCACTACGCCGGCCTGCATCCGCTACCGGCACCGCTGGATGGCGGCAGCAACCTGGGTGAGTTCGCGGTGCTGTTCAACCTGCCGGAGATACAGTGCATTGCCGCGCCGTTCCCGGGCAGCGATCTGAATGCCGAAACCCATCACGCGATGCCCGAGCGCGAGGCCGAGCGTCATCGCCAGGGCGACCGCGCCAGCGATGAGCCGCCGCCGACGCCGATCGAAGTGGCCGGCACGCTGCTGGACCCCTCGCATCCAGACCATCGTCTGTTCTCGCAGCTGATCCAGAAAGTGGCCGAGCTGGATGCGGCGCATGGTCGCCCGTTCGATGCCGCCAGCCAGCGCATCAGCGCCAGCCTGCTGGTGCTGGCCAAGCAGAACAATCTCTCGCGGGTGGACCACGTGCTGCTCAGCCGGCCGACAAAAAGCAGTCATGCAGCCGAGAGCATCTTCATCGTGCAGGGCGATCGCAACGACCCGGGGCACCGCCGCGCCAGCATCGCTACAGAAGTGGCGGCCAAGACCGATGTGGCCGATTCGCTTCGCTTGAAGGAGCAGTAACCCGCGCGCCTGCCATACGCGCGCCGGCGCACGCCACGCCCCCCACCTGCTACCATTCCCCCGCAACCCCAGCCAGCCCACCCTGCGCAGACAGATGCGGGGCGGGCCGTCGCAGTACGGCCCAGCGAGCCAGGACACCTTCCCGTGCCCATTCAAGGACGCTCGCATGTTCCGTAATCCTCTTTTCCGCTCGGCCGCGCTGGCCGTTGCCGTTTCGCTCAGCCTCGGCGCGCCCTCGGCGTTCGCCGACAACGCACCCGCCGCCAGTGCTACCGCCGCCGTGCAGCGCCAGGCCGTGGCCAAGGGCCTGTACGAGCTGGCCTACAGCCCGAAGCAGAACGCCGTGTTCGTGGCCTCCTCCGGCGGCTTCGGCGATGACGCCGGCCCGGCCCAGGTGCTGCGCCTGAACCCGACCACGCTGGCCGTGGAAACCCGCATCCCGCTGGAGCGAAAGGCGTTCGGCGTGGTGCTGGATGACGCCCACAACCGCCTGTACGTGGGCAACACCGTGGACCTGTCGGTGACGGTGATCGACACCGCGCAGAACAAGGCCGTCGGCACCATCCAGCTGATGGAGAAGAAGACCGGCAAGGATGGCAAGGCCGCCTACACTCACGACCTGCGCGAGCTGGTGGTCGACAGTGCGGGCAACCGCCTGTACGTGACCGGCCACAGCAGCCAGCCGGACGTGAGCAGCGTGCTGTTCGTGATCGATACCACCACGCTGAAGGTGATCAACACCATCGACGGCCTGGGCAATGCCAAGGCGCCGGGCCTGGCACTGGATGCGGCCAACAAGCGCGTCTACACCAGCAACCTGCTGGCCGATCTGGTGGTGGTGGGCACCGATTCGAACAAGGTGGTGGCACAGCACAAGATCGCCGCCGAGCAGCCGATGAACATCGCGCTGGACCCGGCTGGCAAGCGCCTGTTCGTGACCGACCAGGGCTCGGAATTCCTGCGTGGCTACCAGGCCAAGAGCAGCGGCCTGGTCAGCAAGCACCCGGGCCAGCGCGTGCTGGTGCTCGACCGCAGCACCGGCAAGGAACTGGCCAGCATCCCGACCGACGCCGGCCCGCTGGGCATCCTGCTGGATGCACCGCGCAAGCGCCTGTACGTGACCAACCGCGAAGCCGGCACGGTGACCGCCTACAACAGTGACAGCTACCAGAAGGTGGCCACCTACACGGTGCCGACCCACCCGAACAGCCTGGCGCTGGATGCGAAGAACAACGTGTTGTTCGTGAGCATCAAGAACGGCGAGAAGGATGACAAGGGCGCTGACGAGAGCGTGGCGCGGATTCAGCTGTAAGGCTGTTCGGCAGCGTGAGAGGGAAGGGCAGGGCGATGCGTCCCGCCCTTCTTCATTTTCACCTGAACGGCGCAGTCCGATGCCCTGGAATCCAGCTGGCATCACGTTGTGGCTTACGCACCTGGTGTAGATTTTCAGAAGACGCTACAGACGAGGTCCATGGATGACACTTCGGAATTACCTGTTGAGGACGGCCAGCGCTGCATGCTTGGTTCTGCTGGCGGCCTGCCAACCCGCCGCGGTCCCCGCACCCCAAACCCGCGCGGCCACAGCTCAGGAGAACGTCGTGCCGATCATCCGACCGTTCCCGGTCACCGCCATGCATGAACCGATGGTGGTCGATTTTGAACTGACACCGCCCGGCCCGAACGCTGCCCCCACGTTGCTGATCGGCCTGCGCGTGAAAGGCGAGGATGACGCACAGGTAGCGCAGGCTGCCGAACGCCTCGTGCACGAGGGACTGCCGGCTGAAGTGCTGCTTGAACGTGTCGAGCAGGTTGGTACTGAGCCGGTGCCGCTGACGCGCCGCCAGTTCAATGGCTTTGAGCCTTCTGAAGTAGTCGCCGTCGGCCCGGAGGGTCGTGTACCCGGTGTGGTACCCGACAGCGCTGACGACAGGTCGCTGGTGGACGCTGGCCTGGCAGAGCCGGGCGGGTACTACCGTACCCTGACCTTCGCCTGGGCCGAGCAGGTGAAACCCGGCCACTACCGCCTGCACCTTCGCTTGCTGTCATCGGCCGCCGGGTTGCAGGCTGTTCCTTCGGAACTGCAGTTGGCTTACACACACCGCGCAAAGTAGGAGTACGTCATGGATGATCGCTACATTGTTTCCATCTACGTTGCCGCCCCCGGAACTCCATTGCGGGCTGGCGGAACCTCCATGGCCGGGCATGTGTACTACACGGTCTCCGATGGAAAGACGAGCCACAGCCTAGGATTCGCGCCGGAAGAGCATGGCGCCCGAAGTGGCCCGGGCAAGGTTTACACCAATGATGCAGATCAATACCAGAAGCCGATCTACCGGCGCGATATGGAGATCTCCAAGGAGCAGTACGACAAGCTGCTGGCCTTTGGCAACGCCCCTGCGAAGCACGGCTTTGAGATGAACTACAACGGCGCCAGCAACAGCTGCATCGACTTCACCTGGGGGGCGTTGAATCACGCGGGCCTGCATCGTCATAACATCCTGGGCATGGAGCGCAAGGGCTTCGAGGGCAACCTCAAGCCGCTGGACAACGTGGATGCGATCCGCAGCATCCGCGCGCCATTTCCGGACAGCGAGCTGAATAAGGAAGTGCGCAATCCGATGCCGGAGCGGACGCTGATGCAACGCCTGATCAGTGAGCAGCATCTTCCGCAGAAGGACAGGGAGCTGCTGGAGTCCATTCGCAGCAAGGTGGCGGGAGTAGACCAGCAGCATGGCCGCGCCTATGACGATGCAAGCGAGCGCATTTCTGTGAGCCTACTCGCATTGGCGAAGGAAAACGGCATCGAGCGGGTGGATCACGTGGTGCTCAGCCAGGCTACTGCGGACGCCGGCGCAGGCCAGCGGATCTTCCTTATCGAGGGTGATCCGGGCAATCCGGCGCATACGCGGATTTCCATGGACACCGTGATTGCTGCGCAGTCTCCTGTCGAGCAATCGCTCGCCCGGGTGGAACAGCTGGAGCATGGGCAGCAGGCGCAGTTGCGTGCGGCGGCGCTGGAGCCTCAACCGGTCGTGCAGGAGCCCAGCGTCATGCGGATGGGCTGACGCTCACCCCATCCGCGGCGCAGGATTCTGCATTTCCTGCGCCTGCACCTCGACCTGCGGCTGCCCACCCACCCCCAACTTCTGCATCGACTGCTCCACCGGCGTCTGCGCCGCCACAGCCGTCGGCATCATCGCGCGCAGGTGCGCCGGATTGGCCGGGTCGCCCTGCACGACAAAGACGTTGTGCCCGGCCGGATGCTGGGCCGTGGCGTTGCTGACCAGCACGTGGTCGACCTGTTGCAGGCCCTGCTCGCGGGCGAGCACGGTCAGGCTGGCGGTGAGGCGTTCGCTGGTCTGGTCGAACGCACGGCCGTGCTGGGCATCCAGTGCGGCCACGCCCTGGCGGATCTGCTGGTTGAGGCCGTAGTCGGGGTGGTTGGGGGTGATCTCTGCCATGGCCATCGAACGGTAGCGGTGGGTCGTGGGTGAACCCCCCAAGTATAGATCCGGCCCGTGAAGCGCGCCCGAGGGGTCAGTCCGCCGGCCGATGGTCGTAGCTGATCACCCGTTCGGCCAGCCAACGCCCGTCCACGCGACGCCAGACCTGTATGAAGCGGGCCTGGCCCACCCAGCGCTCCACGCCGTCCTTGCCGCGTTCGTGGAAGCGGTGGTCGCCGATCTCCAGTGCGCGATCGTCATGCAGCGGGAACACCTGCAGCGAAGGCTCCACCCGCTCACGGCGCAGGCTCCAGCCGCCCTTGCGCGCATTGCTGCACATGTGGGCCACGCTGCGACGGAAGTCTTCGCGGCTGCTGGCCGACTTGCCGTCCTTGTCATGGAAGAACTCCATGTCCTCGGTGGTCATCGCGGCGGCCTTGTCGGCATCGCAGGCCTCGAAGGCGACGGCGAACAGCTGGGTGTCGGCCTGGCGGATCTGCTCGCGCAGGTCATCGGAGGACACGGGTGCGGCGGCGAGGCCGGCGGCCAGCAGGGGCAGGGTGAGCAGCAGCATGGCGAGTCTCCAAGGAGGGTTCACGCAGGCTCGCATGGCGTTTGGGGCGCTGCAGCCAGCGTCCGACGAAACAGCCCTTCCACGGAGTGAACGCCCGCATTGGCAGCTCGGCTTCAGCGTTGGGGCCGTCGTCTGTGCAGGGGATGTCATGGCGACCGGCGATTCCATCACGGTCGCGATAGGGGCCGGCCCATAGTCTGAAATTCTCCCCTTCCACAGGAGCTCCCATGCCTGCTTCCCGCATCCGCCTGCACGTTGAAGACACCGGTGGCGACGGCCGCCCTGTGATCCTGATTCACGGTTGGCCGCTGTCCGCCGCTGCCTGGAAGACGCAGGTGTCGATCCTGCGCGACGCGCAGCACCGGGTGATCAGCTACGACCGCCGTGGCTTCGGCCGTTCTGACAAGCCGGCAGAAGGTTACGACTACGACACGCTGGCGGCAGATCTGGCCAGGTTGATCGAGGAGCGTGACCTGCGCGACGTCACCCTGGTCGGCTTCTCGATGGGCGGCGGTGAGGTGGCGCGCTATGTGGCCAATCACGGGCAGGAGCGCCTGCATAGCGTGGTGTTTGCTGCGGCGGTGCCGCCGTTCCTGCTGCGCAGTGACGACAATCCGGAAGGTCCGCTCACCCAGGAGAAGGCCGATGAAATGCGCAGCGGTCTGGAGAAGGACCGCGAAGCCTTCTTCGATGGCTTCACCCGCGATTTCTTCAGTGCCAATGGCCAGCTGATGGTGACTGAAGAGACGCGTCAGGCGGCCATCGCGCTGTGCCACCAATCCGACCAGAACGCAGCGCTGGGGTGCATGAAGGCGTTCGCCACCACCGACTTCCGCGAAGACCTTAAGAAGATCACGGTGCCAACCTTGATCCTGCACGGTGACAGTGACGCCATCGTGCCGTTTGAAGGCTCGGGCCAGCGCACGCACCAGGCCATTCCGGGCAGCGAAGTGGTGATCCTTGAAGGCGCGCCGCACGGCTGCAATACCAGCCATGCGGATCGCTTCAATCTGGCGCTGCTGAACTTCCTGAAGCGGTAAGCTGCGGCCATGCGCCAGACCAAGACACCCCCGTGGAAGAAGCCCAATCCCAAGGGCCAGACCTCGCAGCCGCTGTCGCCTGCACAGAAAGAGGCGGCGCGGCAGCGGGCGGAAGAGAATGGCCGGCGTTATCCGAATCTGGTGGACAACATGTGGGCCGCGAAGCTGCCGCGCGGATCCTGATCGGTAGAGCCGAGCCATGCTCGGCTTGCGCGCGCAGCGCGTGCCTTTGCTCGGCGGGCAACAGCAGCCGAGCGTAGGCTCGGCTCTACCGGTCGGCCACCGGCGTCCAACCCGATTCCGCCCACGGCGCAATCGTCATCTGTCGAACCGTGACCGCCTCCGTCGGCAGCCCCGCCAAGCGTGCAAGCTCTGCACGCAGCAGCGCGGAATCCACCGGCACGGCCGTAGCCACCTGCAGCCGATCACCCTGATGCCTCACCTGTACCGGTAGCGTGGCGTGCGCGTCATGCTGGCCGCCGGTGCGCCCGATCGGGTAGCGCATTGCTACCGGCCGTGACAGCTGGGTAAGCGCTGGCTGCCACGCCTGCAGCACGAGGGGCTGCCCGGCAGCGGGAACATGTACTTCAGCAATCGTGGCCGGGTAGCCGGTGAGGCTCTCGACCATCACCTGGAAGCGCGCGCCATCCGGCATGACCAGCACGGCGGCAATCAACGCAGAGAACGAAACGAACACCGCGGCGAGGTTCCAGCTGCGCGGCGCGGTGGCCGGGCGCGTTGCGGTGCGCAGGCCCGGTCTGCGCCGCAGCTTGCGTGCGTAGATGCGCCGGTCCTTCCTGCGCGGGCTGCTGCTGTGCTCGGGCAGGTTCAAGGGAACGCGTGGAAGGCGCGCCACGCGGGCCTTGATCAGACGCGACAGCAGCACCCACGCGATCACGAACGCCAGCAGCGGAAGCAGCGTTCGCACCCACAGATACAGCGTGACCATCCACAACACCTCTACATACGACCATCCATGCTCATCCACATCCTACCGGGACCACGCGGCGGTTGTCGTATCCGCCCGCCGACAATCACAGGGCGCTTGGTTAGGATGGTCCTTTGTTGTCACGGATGAACCGATGGTCTCTGCTGCTGCCCGCTTCTGTCGCATCTGTGGTCCCGGCCCGATCCTGCTGGCACTGCAGGTGGTGGCGCTGCTGGCGGTAGCCCTTGCAGCCGGCTTCTTCCACTACCGCGTGGGGCTGCTGCTGGAGCCGGTGGATGACGCATGCGGTGGGCCCGATCCGGTCGCGCGCATGCAGGTGGCCGAACAGCTGCTGGCGCGGTCCGCTGCGCTTGCACCGTGGCAACCGTTGCAGTGGATTCCGATGGCGGGCGTGGTACTGGCGCTGCTGGGCGCGATGTCGATCAGCGTCTACCGGCTGGGCCGCGTGTCGGAACGCCTGCGACGCGCCAACTGGGGGGTGATGGCGCTGCATGCCGCGATCCTGGCGCTGGCCCTCAGGGCCTTGCACCTGTACGACATGGCATGGACCAGCGTGGCCAAGCTGTCCCCAGCGGCGTGCCTGGTGGAACTGGGCGAACAGGGCCGGCTGCCGCTGGCACAGGCGCAGCAGGTCGTGTTCGAGATCCTCACCCATGAGCATGCCCCGCTGCTGCGTAATCCCGATGACTTGGCGCTGGTGCTGGCCGCGTTGATGCTGATGGCGATGGCGGCGGGATTCACGCTGTGGCGGACGATCGTGAGGGCCAAGTCTCGAGATGCGCCAGGAGAATGCTAGGGCCTGGAATGCCTGGCATCCGCTTTGATCATGTCATCGGCCTCTCTGCACGACAGGCTCTGACGCAGATCCTTCCGATCGAGCATATAGACAGGAGAAGACTCTCCCGCAAGCTTCAACTGCAGTGATTCACCGAATGGGATGACCCGACCCAAGGGTTTCGTCCAGACGACGGGCGCGTCGCGCTGTAGCGTTCGGTCAATTAGCGATGCCATTGGCTTGGCCTGAGCATCGATCGCAAGGCGAACACATCCCGCTGTTCCAGTGCTGCCCATGCTCAGGATTGCGCGCGTGATGGGGGCGGACGTAGTGGGAAAGATGCACGCCAGTGAGACCGTCAGTAGTCCTCCCCAGAATGCTTGCCTGACTACACCAAAGTGGCTGCTGCGCACGATTGCCAGAACGGTAGCGAATTGCAGAAGCGCAACAAGCAACGTACTCAGGGCAATAGTCAGGAGAACCATGACTGTGCCGTACCCAGCTCCATCAGCGGCATTGGCGGCTACAAAAGCAACCAGAAACATGGCGAGAACTTGCAGGATGCCCGAAGGAAGATTCAAGAGGATTGAGGAATGCTTGAAGCGATGCCGGTGAGGTCGGCGTATCAGTCGGACACACAGCGTTAGTACCGAAAGACTGGTGAGCGCCCATAGGATCATGATGATTACGGACGCCGTATCATCTGTATTGAAAAGGAGCATCCCTGTGGCCGCGGCGGTGAAGAGCAGCCCTGGCGACCAGAGGAGAAGAAGCCATTGGGGCGAGTTACTTTTCACGAAATTCTGAACTGGCCTTCGAAAGAAAGAGCCGCGGTCCGGAATGATGGCGACGGCCATGAGCCGGCCTCTCTTGCTCTTGGCAGCGCCTTCCATTACCAATTTGCAGATGTAGCCAAGGAATGCGCCGATCACGGCAATCAGTACAATGATGATTGCAAAGAAGAGCGGTATGAATGCTACGAAGTCAGAGGAAAGGACATTGATGGCAATTCGTTCCTGCATGCAGAAGTTCGCGATGGATGCGCCGCAGAGAAATACAATGCCTCCGACAAAGAACGACGTATTCTCGCGGATTGTAGCCGCGATTTCCTTTAGGTCAGTCTGCCAGGAAGATTCGTTTGTTCTGCTTGTTTTGTCCATGAAAACCCTGGTCTGGTTGGCTGAGCATGAATCGTCGTCCAAACAGCCTGTCACGGGAATCAGGGTAATCCCTACAGTTTAGGTGAGGAGAAGCCAATGCGTTGGTTGCTGCGCGCTGTACCGCTACTGCTGTGCTCGTTGGCGGTACACGCCAACGAGGTGGATCGCCGGATCGCGGTGACCATCGACGACCTGCCTTGGGCGCGGGTGGACGAGATCGTTCCGCCGGACCTGCAGTCGCGGCATGAAGCGCTGATGGCGCAGCTGCACCAGGCGGGTGTGCCGGTGGTCGGCTTCGTCAACGGGAACAAGCTTGAGATCGACGGGCAGGTGCAGCCGGCGCGGGTGAAGATGCTGCGCGACTGGCTGGACGCCGGTTATGTGCTGGGCAACCACACCTACTCGCACATGGATCTGAACGCCAAGGGCGTGCCTGCGTTCCAGCAGGATTTCCTGCGTGGCGAGACGGTGCTGCGGCCGCTGCTGGCCGAGCGCGGACTGAAACCGCAGTGGATGCGTCACCCCTATCTGCGTGCCGGGCGCACGCCGGAAGAACGCGCGGAGATGGACCTGTTCTTCAAGCAGCATGGCTACCGCGTGGCGCCGGTGACGGTCGACAACGGCGAGTGGGTGTGGGCATTCGCTTATGCCAACGTGATGAACGAGCAGCCCGATTCCCCGGCGCGCGAGGCGACGCTGGCACAGCTGCGCAAGGGCTATGTGCCGTACATGCTGAACAAGCTGGACTACTACGAGAAGCAGTCGCTGGCGCTGCTGGGCTACGCGCTGCCGCAGGTCTGGCTGATGCACGCGAACGAACTCAATGCAGCCACATTTGCCGAACTGGTGGCGGCGACCAAGCGCCGGGGTTATCGCTTCATTTCATTGGATGAGGCGATGCGTGACCCGGCCTATGCACGCGGGGCCGAAGGCTACAGTGGCCGCTACGGCCCGAGCTGGCTGCACCGCTGGGCGATGGCGGAGAAGAAACCGAAGGACTTCTACGCCGGTGAACCTGAGGTGCCTTCGTGGGTGATGAAGCTGGCCAAGGTGGATTCGGAATGAAGCTCAGCGCCTGACGGCCAGCACGCCGTCAAGCGCCAGTTCGGCCTTGAACCCCGCCTTTTCCAGGCGCTTGGCCACTTCACGCGGCACGTCGCGGCCGCTGGTCAGCTTATTCGGGGCGCCGGTGTAGTGGAACAAGCGCCCGCCCTTGCGGATGACGCGGGCGAGGTGGTCGTAGAACACCTGTGAATACAGTTCGCCGGCGATGCCGAAGCGCGGCGGGTCGTGCAGGATGGCGTCGACGCTGTTGCTGGCCACCTGTTCGATCTGCTGCGAGACGTCGCCGTGGCGGAACTGCAGGCGGCCACCGGCCGCGGCCGAGTCCGGATCCGGCGACCACGGGTTGAGCGTGCGCAGCCACATCACGTCGGCGTTCTTCTCGAACGAGCGGATCTGGCCGACACCGGCCTCCAGCGCGCAGGCGGAGAAGTAGCCCAGGCCACCGCAGGTATCGAGGATGACCTTGCCGGCCGGGGCGACCAGCTCGACCTTGCGGCGCGCGTCCTCGAACGGTGACAGTTTGGAGGTCGGCAGCATCTTGATGCCGTCGATCTCGAAGGTCGGTGCGCCCCATTCGGTCGGCACCAGTTTGATCAGCGAACCGCTGTAACGCGAGATCGGTGCGAAGTGCTCGCCGTCCCAGTAGTACAGCGTGCGGTCCTTCAGCTTGCCCGGCCACGGGTAGGGCTGGCCACGGAAGTGGAAGCCGTCGGCATCCAGCGCCACGCTGTCCTCGCTGCGACCGAGGTCGAGCGAGCCCTGCCAGTCGGCAGCGCCCTTGTCATGGGCACGGCGCAGGATCTCGGCGCTGTCGCGGGTCAGCAGGGGGCCGGTGTAATGGGGCACGGCGGGTACCGGGGCGGTTCGGGGGAGGGCATGGTACCGCAGGGCGCATGATGGGTTGAAAGAGTGATTTATGACCATGGTCGTTGAAAACAACGGTCTATGGGGCATGTGCAGCTAATCAGTATGACGGGGTGCCGCGACGCGGCCTTCAGTGAAAGGCTGAAGGCCGCCTAAAATCAGTTGCCTACTGGGCGAACTGAGTTCCGCGATTGGAAGCGCATTGCCTTGGTATGCACACGTCCAGCGAGGTGCTCACGAATCGTGACTCCATTACGGTGCAAATGACGCCAATTCCCTCGCTGAGATAGAAGGGGGATGAATAATGACGTGTATCGCTAAGGTAGCATCTGCCGTTGTCAATGCCGATCTTGGCTGTTCGGGCTCCCGCGACGGAGCTCTCTGCGTTCATCTGGCCTATTGAGAAATAGGAGACGCCCACAGGAACACGTCCATTCGGCGCAGTTGCCGTAACCCAGTCAATACTCTTCGAATTCAATTTTGAGGTCGGATTTCCAGGGGTGTTTTCGCGAGTGCATACCCAGCCTGCTGCCGGCCCTTCAATCGTCCCTTCCCCTTGAGATGGTTCCATATCCATGGAAAGGCAGAAAGCTTGGTGATAGAGCTTGGTCGCCTCCGACTGGTCGCTGTATCGATAGATCAGTCTTCCAAATCCATCAGGCTTCAGATGCTGATCAACTTGAATCTGTCCCCCATCGAAGTCTGGCCAAGTTGTACGGCGAACAATGATGATCTCTCCTTTGGCGCTGAGCTCCGTTCTGTCGACACTCAATGGTGTTTCTGCGAATGCAGGCGAGGCCGTGGCGATTGCCAGACACAGGATCAGTTTGCGATTACTCATCTGCGCGTCTCCGTTCTACGGTTGCGGAGACACTAGGCTCAACAATGTTCAGTTTTCAGATTGTGACCCGCACCGTAATTGACCAGATTTCAAACTGTTCTTACTAGTTTGAATGTTGATCCATCGCTCAATCGCACTTCACCGCATACACCGGCCCAGCCCCGATCAGCATCAGCGCCATGTAGTCACTATCACTGGCCTTGCCCTTCAGCGTCGCGCCCTTGTTGAAGTGGAAGATGCCGAAGCCACCGGCCATGCGGATCAATGCGCTGTCGATCTGTTCGGCGTCATCGCGGAAGTAGCGGCTGATCTCGCTGCGGGTGGCCTTGTGCAGCGCATTGGGCTCGCGCTGCCACTGGTCGCCGCGGCTGAAGGAGACGAAGTACTGGCCGCCTTCCTTGTCGATGCGGAAATCGGCCGGTTTGCGCGCGCCGGTGGCGAAGCAGCCCTGCAACGGGTCGGCGCTGAAAGGAAGCCCGGCGTCGCCACCGCAGGCGGTGAGCAGCAGGAGGGCACCGGGCAGCAGCAGGCGGAGCGTGCGCATGGGATGTCCCTACAAGGCAGGTGCGGCTAGTGTAGGCAGCATGCGGGCACGGCCCGTACAGAAATTCGGCAAGAACACAGGGGTTTTCGGATGGCGCAGGGCAAGGCACCGTGGTGCGGCGTGGCCAGTTGGCTGGGGATCGCTGTGGGTTGGGGCGCGGGCACATTGGCTGCGCAGGCGGCCGTGGCCGCAGGCGGTAATGGCATGGCTGCGGGATTGGGCGTGGGCGTGCTGGGTGCGGCACTGGTGGGCTGCGGTCTGGCGGTGGCTTCGCGCGTGCGCGGCGAGCGCTGGCCGTGGATCGGCATCGGTGGTGCGGTGCTGAGCGCGCTGCCGCTGCTGATGTACCTGCTGCGGATGATGCTGAAGCTCTGACTGTAGAGCCGAGCCACGCTCGGCTGATGCCGGCGGCAGCCGAGCATGGCTCGGCTCTACAAGTGCGACGGCAGTCGGACAGAATCAGCTGCGGTGGATCTCCACCGTCACGTGCACCAGCTCCCCATGGATCGCCAGTGCGTTGCGCACGGTATCGGCATCCAGGTTGGTATCACTGGTGACCACGCTGGCGCTGACCGCGTACTTGCCGCGACCGACCTGCCAGACGTGCAGGTCGGCCAGGCGCGCCGGCCAGGGGCCCTGTTCGATCACTTCGCGCACTTCGGCCACCACCGGTGCGTCCATCTGCGCATCAAGCAGGATGCGGCCACTGTCGCGCAGCAGGCCGATCGCCCACACCGTGACCAGTACGGCACCGATCAGGCCCATCACCGGGTCCAGCCAGGTCAGGCCCAGCAGCTTGCCGCCGAGCAGGGCGACGATGGCCAGCACCGAGGTGGCGGCGTCGGCCAGCACGTGCACGTAGGCCGAGCGCAGGTTGAGGTCGTGACCGTGCGCGTGGCCGTGTTCGTGGTCATGCCCATGAGGATGGCCATGGTCATGCCCGTGGTGGTGATGCGCGTGGCCCGGGCTGTCGTGCAGCCACCATGCGCAGAGCAGGTTCACGCCCAGGCCGACCGCAGCGATGGCGATGGCTTCGTTGTAGTGGATCGGCGCCGGTACCCACAGCCGCTGCAGTGACTGCACGGCCATCAGCGCGGCGACGCCGAGCAGGGCGATGGCGCTGGTGTAACCGGCCAGGATCTCGATCTTCCAGGTACCGAAGGCAAAGCGCGGATCGTGCGCGTAGCGACGCGCGCAGCGGTAGGCGAACACTGAGAGGCCCAGCGCCAGCGCGTGCGAACTCATGTGCCAGCCGTCAGCGAGCACGGCCATGGAGTTGAACCACCAGCCGCCGACGATCTCCACCAGCATCATGCCGACGGTGAGCCACAGGGCGCGGCGGGTATTGCGTTCGGCCAGCGGGTTGCCGTCGTCGAAGCGGTGTTCGTGGCGACGGGCGGCGGCGAGGGCGTCCAAATGCATGGTGGCGGGAGCTGGAGTGGATACCCCCATAGGGTATATGATCCCGCCATGGCGCATGTACACAGGAATCGAAAGCAGCTGCTGACCCGGGTGCGCCGCATCGCAGGTCAGGTGGCGGCGTTGGAGCAGGCGCTGGACACGCCCGAGGGGGAAGCGGGTGACTGCGCGGACGTGCTGGTGCAGGTCGCCGCCGTGCGCGGTGCCGCCCACAGCCTGTTGATGGAGCTGCTGCACGAGCACCTGCAGGAACACGTGGTGGGTGCCGATGACCCGCAGCAGCGGGCGGACGAGGCCGCGGTGCTGGTAGAGCTGCTGCGCCGGTACGGCAAATAGGCCGAGGGGGGGGAGAGTCGACTGTCAGTCGACTGCTCTTCGCCCAGGCGGCATGAGATCCCGCGCTTCGCGCGAGAGTCGACTAACAGTCGACTCTACCCTGCGTGCCGGTGCCGCGCGTTCCAGATATGCGTTGCGGCCAGCAGCAGGCTGCCGGTGACCGTCATCGGCGTTTCCCATTCATGCAAGGGCAGGGCCAGTGCGCCGGCCAGCAGCAGGCCGAGCCCGCCGCCGGCGGTGGCCCAGGCCAACACCGGCAGCGGGTGACGGCGCTCGGCCCGCCACAGCGCGTAGCCGGTCAGCGGCAGGGCGATGGCCACGAACAGCAGGTGGACCCATTCCGCTTCGGCCCAGGTGCCGAACAGCGGCAGCGCGGCGGCAAGCAGGGGCAGCGCCAGGCAGTGCAGCAGGCACAGGCTGGACAGGGCGACCGCGCCGGCATCAAGCAGGGCGGCAGAAGGCGACTTCATCGGGGGAGTTTCCTTGCTCAACAATTGTTATACAGTAACATTTCCGTTCCGCAGCCAACCCGCTCCGACATGAACACTGTTTCCCGCGCCGACCGTCGCCTTCCGGTCACCGTGCTGTCCGGCTTCCTGGGGGCCGGCAAGACCACTCTGCTCAACCAGATCCTGCGCAACCGCGAAGGCCTGCGCGTGGCGGTCATCGTCAACGACATGAGCGAGGTCAACATCGATGCGCAGCTGGTGCGCGATGGTGGCGCCGAGCTGCGCCGCACTGAAGAGACGCTGGTGGAATTCAGCAATGGCTGCATCTGCTGCACGCTGCGCGATGACCTGCTGCAGGAAGTGCGGCGCCTGGCCGATGCCGGTCGCTATGACTACCTGCTGATCGAATCGACCGGGATCGGCGAGCCGATGCCGGTGGCAGCCACCTTCGCGGTGCGCGACGAACACGGCTTCAGCCTGAGTGATATCGCGCGGCTGGACACGATGGTGACGGTGGTCGACGGCAGCGCGTTCCTTGCCGACTTCGGCTCGACGTCGCGACTGGCCGAGCGTGGCCAGCAGGCCGGGCCGGATGACGACCGAGGTGTGGTTGACCTGCTGTGCGAGCAGGTCGAATTTGCAGACGTGATCGTGGTCAGCAAGGTGGACCAGGTGGATGACGAAGTGCTGCAGGACACGCTGGCGGTGCTGCGTGGTCTGAACCGCGACGCGAAGCTGCTGCTGTCCAGCTTCGGCGATGTGCCGCTGGCCGAGCTGCTGGATACCGGTCGCTTCGACATGGAGCGTGCGCAGCGTGCGCCGGGCTGGGTGAAGGAACTGCGCGGCGAGCACACACCGGAAACCGAGGAGTACGGCATCGGCAGCTTCGTCTATCGCTCGCGACGTCCGTTCCACCCGGCGCGCTTCGCCCGCGCACTGCAGTCCGGCATGCCCAGCGTGATCCGCAGCAAGGGCTGGTTCTGGTTGGCCAACCGCATGGATTGGGTGGGCGAGCTGAACACGGTGGGCGCTGCGACGCGCACGCAGGCGGCGGGCTTCTGGTACGCCGCACGTGACCGCGTGCGGGCCGGGCTGGAAGACACCGCGCCGTTGTTGCCGCCGACACCGCTGCCTTACAGCGACCTCGGGTGGGCGCGGCAGCAGGCCGACTGCTGGAGCGCGCCGCTGCCGGGGCCGGAAGAATTCCCGGATGCGGCCGCGCATTCGGCGATGCAACGGTTGTGGCACCCATTGTGGGGGGATCGTCGCCAGGAGCTGGTGGTGATCGGCGTGCACATGGATGAGCGTGCCGTGCGCGCGCAGCTGGATGCGTGCCTGCTCAACGACCAGGAGCTGCGCGCGGGGCCATTGCTGTGGCAGCAGTTGCCGCAGGCGTTCCCGGTGTGGAAGCGCTGAGCCAACGGCTCGTGTAGAGCCGAGCCGACGCTCGGCTGCTGTTGCGCTGGATCCACCCCTCACGTGGATGGCCGACATGGCGGAGTCGAGTATGGCTCGACTCTACGGAATCGAATTCACGCATGGGGTGGATCTACAAGGCGTCACGCCACTGCCAACCCCCGGTGCTCACCTGCAGCACCTGCGTCGGTCGCAATGCCTGCAACAGGTGCCGGTCGTGGCTGACCATCACCAGCGCTCCCGGCCACGCCGCAAGCAGTTCTTCCAACGCGTGCAACGCACTCAGATCCAGTGCATTACCAGGCTCGTCCAGCAGCAGCAGTTGGGGCGCGGGATCGGCGTACAGCACGCTGGCCAGCGCACCCTTCACGCGTTCGCCATCGCTGAGGCTGTGGGCTGCCCGCTGGATGCGCTGTGCATCCAGCCCGAGCAGGGCCAGCCGCGTGCGCAGCTCGCCTGGGTCCGCGTGCGGGTTGGCGGCCTGCACGGTGTCGAGGATGCTGCGCTCGCCGGACAACCCCAGCAGCTGCTGGTCGAGCAGGGCCAGCGGCGCATGCCGTTGCACGGTGCCACTGCATGCACGCAGCTGGCCGGCCAACACACGCAGCAGGGTCGATTTGCCGCTGCCGTTGTCACCGACCACGGCGATGCGCTGGCCGCGGCGGATCTCCAGCTGCAACGGTGCACTGCAGCCATGTGGCAGCACCAGCGCCTCGGCCTGAAGCAGGCGCGTGCTGCCACGCTCCCCCGCACCAGCAAACAGCGCCAATTCCGGCACCGCGTGCACCGCGGATGCCGCTGCGCGCAGCTGCTCTGCGCTGGCCTGCAGGCGCTCGGCCTGCACCTGCTGCGCACGGCCGTGGCTGGCCTCGGCGCGCTGCTTCTGCCGACCGAGCAGGATGGGGGCCTGGTTGGCCTGCTTCGCATCGCGATTGCCACGCGTCTGGCGTTGTTGTTGCCGTTCGTGCTGTTCGCGCGCGCTGCGTTGCTGTTGCCGGTGCTGGGCGCGCGCGTGGTCGAGCTGGGCGGCGGCAGCTTCGCGCTCGGCGGCGCGCGCATCGGCGTAGTGCTGCCAGGGTCCGCCGTAACGATGCAGCCCGCGCCCATCGAGCTCGACGATCTGCTGCATGTGCGCCAGCAGCTCGCGATCATGACTGACCGCCAGCAGGCCACCGCGCCACTGCTGCAACTGCTCGTACAGCTGCTGGCGATGGCGTGCGTCAAGGTGATTGCTGGGCTCGTCCAGAATCAGCCAATCGGCACCACTGGCCCAGGCGCCGGACAGCGCGACCTGCATGGCCTGGCCACCACTGAGGCGCGCCGCGGGTTGGGTGGGTTCGAGGTCGTCGGGAAGCTGCAGCGCGCGCCATTGCTGTTGCAGGCGTTCGCGCAGATCCCAGCGGTCGCCGACGCAGGCGAAGTCGGCCTCGTCCACGCTACCGGCTTCGATGCGTTGCAGTGCGGCCAGTTCCGCGCCGACACCGGCCAGTTCACCGACCGTGCCGGCGGGTGGATACCCGGGCGTCGGCAACAGGAACACGCGGCCACTGCCGCGTACCTCGCCGTTGTCGGGCAGCAACCGGCCGGCCAGCAGGCGTGCGAGCACGCTCTTGCCGGCGCCATTGGCACCGACGAGGCCGGTAGCGACCGGTTCGAAGGAAAACGTCAGATCGGAAAACAGCGGACGGCCGTCGGCCAATCGATACGACACGCGATCGAGCGTGAGGGAATGCGGGGTCATGCGACCTCCATGGATGCCGGGTTCTCCCCTGTGCGCAGGGGCGGGAAGAGTCAGGCCGTCTGGTGGGAAGACGGCGGCATCAATGGCGCATTGGTCGCGAGCCTCTGGGAGGAATGAGGGGAGATTATACCGCCCGCAGGGCATGCGAATTGTAGAGTCGAGCTTGCTCGACTGCTTTTGAGGAGCAGTCGAGCAAGCTCGACTCTACGTGGTACGGCCATCGAGCGCGGATCTACCGGCCTACGGCACGGTTTCAAGGCGTGCGCTGACGAAGTCGATGAACACCCGCAGCTTCGGCAGTACGTGGCGGCCGGAGGGCCACAGCAGGTGGAAGATGCCGCAGGAGTGCACATGCTCGTCGAGTACGGTCACCAGCCGGCCGTCGGCCAGTGCATCGCGCACCGAGTGCACCGGCACGAAGGCCAGGCCGATATCGCGCAATGCGAGCGCTACCCGTGCTTCGATGGTGTTGGCCACCATGTGCACCGGCAGTTCCTGCGGGGTTTCATGGTCGGGCCAGTGGATCGGCCATAGTTCCAGCTTGCCGGTGCTGGGGAAGCGGTAGTGCAGCAGCGTGTGCTGCAACAGGTCGGCCGGCGTGCGCGGCGTGCCGCGGCGCTGCAGGTAGGCGGGCGAGGCGACGATGCGGCGTGGAAATACCCCCAGGCGTCGTGCGTTCATGCGTGAATCGCTGGGTTCACCGACGCGCAGCACGGCATCGAATCCCTCCTCGATGACATCGACCAGCCGATCGCTGAAATCCAGGTCGAGGCGGATGTCCGGATACGCGGCCATGAACTCGGCCATCAGCGGCAGGGTCAGGTCACCCACCAACGGCAGACCGATGCGCAGCGTGCCGCGGGGCGTGGCGTGCGGCTGCGCCAGCTCGGTGCGCGCGGCATCGCGCTCGTCGAGGATGCGCCGGCAGCGCGCAAGAAAGAGCTGGCCCTCGGCGGTGAGGGTGATGCTGCGAGTGCTGCGATGAAACAGGCGCACGCCGAGCGCGTGCTCCAGCCGGGCAACGCATTTGCCGGCGGCCGAGGCCGAGATGGCCTGCAGGCGCCCGGTCTCGACGAAGCTGCGGGTATCGGCCGCGTGCACGAAGGTCTGCAGATTGGCGAGGTTGTCCAGGACTGACATGGGCGTGCGGGCAATGAAAGCGGGAGGGTAGGTCGGCGCGGCTGTAGCGGGCGGCTCCGCCAGCGCAACGCTGTGGTGCGGGGTGGCGTGGGGACCGTTGCGGCCTTGCAGTTCCGGCCATCATGCCGATTGCGGACTGCACGGTCCATGATGCCCGGAGCGGCAACCGGCTTTTTGCGCGGACGCCCGCTGCCTAACGTGGCGGGCCTCTCCCCACGGATTCCCGCGATGAATGCCGCTCCTTCCCTTGAACCCACGCCGACGCTGCCATCGGTGCAGCGGCTTTTGCAGCACGTGCACCCGCAGCGTCTGGTCGGTGCGGTGGTGCTGGTGCGCGAGCACGGTGTGCTACGCCATGCCAGCGCGACCGGGCTGGCCGATCGCGAGTCGGCCACGCCGATGCAGCGCGACCAGGTGTTCCGGCTGGCATCGGTCAGCAAGCCGCTGCTGACCACGGTGATCCTGCGCCTGGTGGCCGAGGGCGTGCTCGACCTCGATGCACCGGTGCAGCGCTGGCTGCCGGACTTCCGCCCGGCGCTGGCTGATGGCAGCACGCCGGCGATCAGCCTGCGCCAGCTGCTCAGCCACAGCAGCGGGCTGGGCTACCGCTTCCTGGAGGCCGACGTCGACGGCCCCTATGCACGCGCCGGCGTCAGCGATGGGCTGGACGCGAACCCGCTCTCCCTGGCCGACAACGTGCACCGCATCGCGCAGGCACCGCTGCTGTTCGCGCCGGGCAGCCAGTGGCTGTACTCGCTGGGCGTGGACGTTGCCGGTGCCGTGGCCGAAGCAGCGACGGGTGAAACCCTGCAGGCACTGTACGAGCGCTTGCTGGCGGCGCCCCTGGGACTGCGTGATACGACCTTCGCTGCGCGCGATGCGGCACGCCTGGCCACGCCTTATGTCACCGACACGCCGCGGCCGCATCGCCTTCAGGAAGGCGAGGTGGTCGCTCCGTTCGAGGGTACCGTCGGCATCGAGTACAGCCTCGCGCGTGCCACCGATGCCAGCTGTTTCCCTTCGGCAGGGGCCGGTCTGGTCGGTACCGCCGATGACGTAATGGCGGTGTTGGAAGCCCTGCGTGATGTGCAACGTTCAGGCCTGTTGCCGCCCGCACTGGCAGCGCAGATGGCCACCCCGCAGGTGGGTGAGCAGGGGCCGCCGGAACCGGCCGGCTGGGGGTTCGGCCTGGGCTTTGCGGTGCTGCGTGATGCGGCCGCCAGCGGCACGCCGCAGAACACAGGCACATGGCGCTGGGGCGGTGCCTACGGGCACAGCTGGTTCGTCGATCCTGCGCGCGGGCTGAGCGTGGTGGCGCTGACCAACACCCTGTACGAAGGCATGGACGGTGCCTTCGTTGATGAGCTGCGTGATGCGGTGTACGCCGATCTGGAGACCGTGCGATGAGCGGCCATGCCATCGATGCGGCCAGCCCGGCCGGTGAAGCCACGCGCCTGCCCTGGGCGGGACTGCTGGCGCTGGCCGGCGGCGGCTTCATCACCCTGCTGACCGAGACCTTGCCGGCCGGTGTACTGCGGCCGATGGGCGAAAGCCTGGGCGTGAGTGATGCGGCGGTTGGCCAGCTGGTCAGCGTGTACGCACTGGGCTCGGTGATGGCCGCACTGCCGATGACCGCACTGACCCAGCGCCTGCCGCGACGCCCCTTGTTGCTGGCTGCGATTGCTGGCTTCGTGGTGGTCAACACGCTGACCGCACTGAGCAGCAGTTATCCGCTGATCCTGGCCGCACGTTTCCTGGCCGGCGTGAGTGGTGGCCTGCTGTGGTCGCTGGTGGCCGGCTACGCCGCGCGCATGGTGGTGCCGTCGCTGCAGGGCCGAGCCATTGCGGTGGCGATGATCGGAGTGAGCGTGGCGTGGCTG
>NZ_JAOCLC010000051.1:0-37547 GCF_029845105.1 Stenotrophomonas sp. GD03654
GGTCGCCTTGGCCTCGCTGCCGAAGTTGCCATCGGCTTCCGCCGCCAGGTAGGCGAACACAGTGTAGGCGGCCACGTTCTGCGCCAGCGCCTTCGGGTCGATCTTGTCCAGCGTGTCGTCGGCGGTGTGGTGCAGGTGGAAGTAGTCCGAGCCATCCTGCGCCAGCCACGCCCACGCACCGCCCTTGGCGGCCAGCGGGCCGACGTCCGGGCCCGGGCCACCCTTGTCGGCCTGGTACTCGATGCCCAGCGGCTTCATCACTTCGGCAATCTGCCTGGTCGCTTCGCGCGAGCCTTCCGGGTTCGGCGAACCGGTATTGAAGGCGTAGATGCGGCCTGCGCCGAAGTCGCTCTCGGCGGCCAGCTGGTGCAGGGCCACGTCCTTCGCGTGCGCTTCGGCATAGGCCTTGCCGCCATACAGGCCCTGTTCTTCGTTGGCGAAGGCAACCACGCGGATGGTTCGCTTCGGTGCCTGCTTGAGCTGGCCGATCAGATGACCTGCGGCCATGGTGATGCCCACGCCCGCGCCGTCATCCACCGCGCCGGTGCCCAGGTCCCACGAATCCAGGTGGCCGCCGATGACGACCACTTCCTTCGGCAGCGTGCGGCCGGTGATCTCACCGATCACGTTGTACGAGGTGGCGGTGCCATCCCAACCGCAGTCCAGCGCCACCTTCACGGTGGTCGCGCCGCGCGCCAGCAGACGGGCCAGCTGGTCTGCATCGGGCACCGACAGCGCCGCCGACGGCACCGGGGTCAGGCCATCGTCGAAGCGGGTGATGCCGGTGTGCGGCACGCGGTGCGAGTCGGTACCGGCTGAGCGCATCAGGAAGCCCACTGCGCCCTTGCGGATCGCCTCGGACGGGCCCTTGCTGCGGATCGCGCCGCCACGGCCGTAGTCGCGGCCATCGCGGAACGGCAGCATCTGGTAATCAACGAAGGCGATCTTGCCCTTCAGCGAACCGGCCGGTGCGGCCTGCAGCGCGGCCAGGTCGGCGAAGCGCACCACCTCGGCTTCCACGGTGCCGCCCGGGCTGCCCCCCAGCGCGGTGATCTGCAGCGGCTGGGGGTTCCTGCCGGTCACGGCGGCGTGTTCACTGCGGCGCTCCCACTTCGGGAAGGTCACCGGCTCCTTCCACACCTTGTCGAAGCCCAGCGCCTTGAACTTGGCTTCGGCCCAGGCCACCGCACGGGCGTCGGCTTCGCCGCCGGCGATGCGCGGGCCGATCTCGGTGGTGAGCGATTCGACCACCTTCCAGCCAGTGTCATCGGTCAGCGCCTGATCGCGCAGCTGCGCGGCGGTGGCCAGCGAGGCCGGGGGCAGGGTGGTGATGCGTGGCGCCGCGAAGGCCGGGGCGGCCAGCAGGGCGAGGGAGGATGCGATGGCAAGGACGCGGCGACGCATGGACAACTCCGGGAAGGGACCTAAGCCTTGGAGCTTAACAGTCGTTCAGCCGCGCGCATGGGCGGGAGGTCATGGCTGGCGCGAACGCTGTTTTCCGCCACGTCCGGCAAAGCGAAAGCCCCGCCGGGGCGGGGCTTTCGTGTGCTTCTGTAGAGTCGAGCCCTGCTCGACTGATTGTTCCGGGCAGTCGAGCAAGCTCGACTCTACGCACGAAGGCAGCCGAGCGTGGGCTCGGCTCTACAGGAAAGCGGGGCGCCCGTAGGCGCCCGATACCTTATTTCTTCAGGCTGTCGCGGATCTCGCGCAGCAGCACCACTTCCTCGGCCGGCGCAGCGGGAGCGGCTTCCTTCTTGCGCGACAGGCGGTTGATCACCTTGATCACCAGGAAAATGGCGAAGGCCACGATCACGAACTGGATCAGCGTGTTGATGAAGTCACCGTAGCCGATCACCACCGCCGGAATCTCCTTGCCGTCCGGTCCGATGCGGGCCGGCGACAGCGTCCACGCCAGCTGCGAGAAATCCACCTTGCCGATCAGCAGGCCCAGCGGCGGCATGATGATCTTCTCGACCAGCGCGGTCACGATCTTGCCGAAGGCCGCGCCGATCACCACGCCGACGGCGAGGTCGATGACGTTGCCGCGCATCGCGAATTCCTTGAACTCGGTGAGCATTCCCATTGTTGTTTTTCTCCGGTGGGGAAGTGGACAGCGCGCAGGGTAGCGCAGGTGATGTCAGCCGGCGATCACGCCGTGGCGCTCGGCCACGTTTTCCAGGCGGGCACTGAAGCGGTCGCCGGGCTTCAGTGCAGCCACCCCGGACGGGGTGCCCATGAACACCAGGTCGCCGGCACGCAGCTGCCACAGCTTGGACAGCTCATGCAGGATCTCCGGCACGTTCCAGATCATCTGGTCCAGCAGCGCCTGCTGGCGCACTTCGCCGTTGACCTCCAGCGACAGGTTCAGCGCGGCCAGGTCGCCCACTTCCTCGGCGTGCACGATCTCGCTGATCGGCGCGGAGGCATCGAAGCCCTTGGCTGCATCCCACGGGTGGCCCTTGTCCTTGGCCGCGGCCTGCAGGTCGCGGCGGGTCAGGTCCAGGCCGACGGCGTAGCCGTAGACCAGCGCGTCGGCGTCGGCCACGGCCAGCTCGCCCGCGGGTGCGTCACGGCCGATCGCCACCACCAGTTCCACTTCGTGGTGCAGGTTGGCGGTCGCCGGCGGGTAGGGAATGGCATCGTCGTGGCCGACCACGATCGCATCGGCCGGCTTGCTGAAGAACATCGGGCGGCCGCGATCATCGGCTGCCGGCACCGCCGCGCCCATTTCGCGGGCGTGGTCGGCGAAGTTGCGGCCGACGCAGTAGATGCGGTGCACGGGAAAACTGCCGCCACCGGCTACCGGCACACGCGGCAGGGTTACGGCGGGGATCACATCGGAGACATCGGACATGCGGGCATCCAGGAAGGGCGTGCCCGCAGTCTAGAACGCATGGCGCCCGCCGTCAGCGGGCGCGGAAGACGTGGATCAGCGCGAGGCCGGCAGCACCGGCTTGCGCACCACGCGGTACTCGCCCTCGACCACGGTCGGGTCGACCGGACGCGCGACACCCGGCTTGCGCGAGGCCAGCAGCTTCCACGCCAGGCCGACCAGGATCATCGCCGCACCGACGAATACGCCGATGAACACCATCGCGGCCAGGATCGCCAGGCCGAGCAGGCCCACGGCCACGCGCACCAGCGGGTGACGCGGCTTGCGCGGCGCGAACAGGGTGCGGAACTGGTTGAAGGCGGATGCGCGATTGAACATGGCGGCTCGATAGGCTGGGATCAGCGAAACCAGAGTATCGGGACGCGCCACTGTCATTGAGTGAAAAAATCGTTAAATATAGCCTTTGCTTATTACGAATCAATGACTTGTGTTCATGTTGCAGCCAGTCACCTGAGTGGGCGTGCGACAATGCGGGTTTACTGTCCGAGCCTTCGCCATGACTGCCGCTGCTGCCCTGATCGCCCTTGATGCCATTGCCGATGGCGCGTTTGCCGAGGTCGAAGCGGTGGTTGATGGCGATGCCGAGTCGCTGGTGCTGTACCGCGATGGCGCGCAGGTGCGTGCGTTCCTGAACATCTGCCCGCACGCCGGCCGCCGCCTGGACTGGGCCCCGGGCCAGTTCCTGAAGAGCCGCGAGGGGCATCTCGTCTGCGCCGCGCACGGCGCCTCGTTCGCGCTGGACAGTGGCGACTGCATCGCTGGCCCCTGCAAGGGGGACCGCCTGCGTGCGGTGCTGGTGGATGTGCGCGACGGGCAGGTCTATCTGGCTTGAGGCCAGAAGCAGTCGAGCACGGCTCGACTCTATAAAAGCCGTGTCGACCAAGGTCGACAGCTAACAGAGCGAGATCCGTGCCGACCAACGGTCGGCACCCACCACCAGCCGCGTGAAACTGTCGAAGGCGGCGCACTGTGGGTTTGCGGGGTGTGAGCGGCATGGATGCCGCGACCAAGCCCCCATGGATGGGTTTACGGCGTCCCCGCAAACCCACAGTGCCCCGCCATCCCACGGAATGCCCGCTGTTGCTGTCGCTGTTGCTTTGGCTTCTGCAGGTGCAGGGCGCAGCCCTGCCGATCAAGCCCCTCAGAACATCAGGTTGATCATCAGCACCACCACGCAGGTGTAGATCAGCGACAGCGGGCCGCCGACCCGCCACATCTCGCGCGGGGTGTAGTTGGCCGGGCCGGTGATCATCGAGATCACCGGGTTGGAGGCCGTCATCAGGTTGTTGGACGCAGACAACGCCACGATCAGCGCGAACGCGGTCGGGTTGCCGCCCGCTGCCAACGCCAGGTTCACCGCGATCGGCACCATCACGATGGTCGCGCCCACATGGCTGATCACCAGCGAGAACGCCGTGGTCAGCAGCGCCAGCGCCACCTCCAGCACCCACACCGGGATGCCGGTGGGCAGCTTGTCAATGGTATGGCCGGCCACCCATGCCGCCGCACCACTGGAGTCCATCGCCCAGCCGAGCGGAATCAGCCCGGCCATCATGAACACCGTCTTCCAGTTGATCGAGGCATAGGCCTCGTCCATGCGCAGCACGCCGGTCAGCAGCATGCCGGCCACGCCGGTCATCAGTGTCAGCGCCACCGGCAGCTTGCTGGTCAGTGCGATCAGGATGGTCAGCGCGAAGATCGCCATCGCGATCTTGAACTTGTGCGGGCGTTGTTCGCCGGTCGGGTAGTCGGTCACCACCACGAAGTCGCGGCTCTTGGCGGCCTGCGCCAGGTCGGTCCAGATGCTGTGGAAGACCAGCATGTCGCCCGCGCGCAGCTGCACGTCGCGCGCGTCCTCGCGGATCACCTGCTTGTCGCGGTTGATCGCCAGCAGGCTGATGCCGCGCTCCTTGCGCAGGCGCAGGTCGGCCGCGCTCTTGCCGATCACGTTCGAGGTCGGCGGCACCACCGCCTCGGAAATGCCGGCACGGCTGGGGTTGAACAGGTCACCCAGGTGCTTCAGGCGCGAAGACATGCGCAGGAACTGGTTCTGCGCGAAGTCGTTGATCTGCTCGCGCGGGCCCATCGCGCCGAGCACGCTGCCGACCCAGATGCGCATCTCCGCCGGCGGCGCCAGGCGGGTGTCGTTGCCGGTTTTCAGGGCCAGCAGCAGCGGCGCATCGTGCAGGTTTTCGGCCTCGCCC
This sequence comes from Stenotrophomonas sp. GD03654, assembly GCF_029845105.1. NCBI lineage: Bacteria > Pseudomonadati > Pseudomonadota > Gammaproteobacteria > Lysobacterales > Lysobacteraceae > Stenotrophomonas > Stenotrophomonas sp. GD03654. The sequence goes on from NZ_JAOCLC010000051.1 coordinate 5,098, forward strand.
AGGGTCATGCCCACCAGCGGGCTTTCGGCGGTCACCACCAGCTCGAACACATCGCCTTCGATGCCATAGGTCTTGGCGAAATAGCTCTCGGTGCGCGCCGGGGTGACGCCGTCGTTGACCAGGCTTTCCTCTTCCACCAGCTTGCGGTCGCCGTAGTAGCGGAAATACAGCAGCGAGGCGATCAGCAGGGCCACGCCGATCGGCAGCGGCGCGAACATACGCAGCGGCTCGATGGTGGCCAGACCCGAGGGCAGGTTGTTGTTGGCCGAGGCCAGCAGATCGTTCAGCAGGATCAGCGGCGAATTGCCGACCATGGTCAGCGCGCCGCCCATCACGATCGCCGCCGAGATCGGCAGCAGCAGGCGCTGCATCGTCAGCCCGGTGCGCGCCGCCAGTCGCGAGGCGACCGGCAGGTACAGCGCCATCACCGACGGATTCTGCATGAAGGACGAGTTCAGGCCGGCGATGGCGGTGGTCATCATCAGCAGCCGCTGCTCGACACCATGGCCGCGCCGCAGCAGCCAGGCCGCCAGCCGGTTCAGCGCCCCGGTGCGGTCCAGGCCCGCACCGAGGATGGTGGTGGCGATGATGCTCATCACCGCGTTACCGGAGAAACCGCCGAAGATCTCCTCCGGCGCGATCAGGCCGGTGACACCGAGCACCACCAGCACCACCAGCGCGACCACGTCGGCGCGGATGCGCTCGAACAGGAACATCGCCATCGTGAAGCCGACCAGCCCGAGCACGAGCTTCATGTCGTTGGTCAGCGTCAGCGCGGTATCCATGTGGGGCGCGGCGTCCTCAGGCGATCGTCAGGTGCGGTCGTACAACAGGTCCCAGACACCGTGGCCGAGCTTCTGGCCGCGGGTCTCGAAGTGCGTCTGCGGGCGCCAGTCCGGGCGCGGCACGCTGCCACGCGGGCCGGCGCGGTTGACCAGCCCGGCGGTGGCATCAAGCACGTCCCACATCTGCTCGGCGTAGTCTTCCCAGTCGGTGGCGCAGTGCAGGCGGCCACCCGGGCGCAGCTTGCGCACCAGCAGCTCGGCGAACGCCGGCTGCAGCAGGCGGCGCTTGTTGTGGCGCTTCTTGTGCCACGGGTCCGGGAAGTAGATGCGCACTTCATCCAGCGCGCCGTCGGCGATCTCGTTCTGCAGCACTTCCACCGCATCGTGGTGGTACAGGCGCACGTGGTCGGCGTTGTCGTCGGCCAGCGCGTTAAGGAGGCGACCCACGCCGGGCGCGTGCACTTCGATGCCGATGTAGTCGCGCGACGGGTCGTGCTGGGCGGCGAAGCGCAGCGCGGCACCGTTGCCGAAGCCGATTTCCAGCACCTTGTGTGCCGGGCGCCCGAATGTGGCGTCCAGGTCACGCGGCTGGCCGGTGTAGTCGAGGCCGAAGCGCGGCCAGCGTTCGTCGAACGCGCGCTGCTGGGCGGGGGTGAAACGTCCCTGGCGCAACACGAAGCTGCGCACCTCGCGGCGGCCCTCGCTTACGGTGAAGGGCTTGGGCGGGGCCTTGGAACCGGCGCTGTCGAAAGGATTGGTCATCAGCCGATCAACCCATCCACCGGGGAGGAGGCGCTGGCGTAGCGCTTGCGCGGAATGCGCCCGGCCAGGAAGGCCTCGCGGCCGGCCTCGACCGCCTTGCGCATGGCGCTGGCCATCAGCACCGGGCTGCGTGCACCGGCAATGGCGGTATTCATCAGCACGCCGTCGCAGCCCAGCTCCATCGCGATTGCCGCATCCGACGCGGTGCCCACGCCAGCGTCGACGATGATCGGCACCTTGGCGTCTTCGATGATCTGCAGCAGGTTGTACTTGTTCTGGATGCCCAGGCCCGAACCGATCGGCGCGGCCAACGGCATCACCGCAGCGCAGCCGATCTCTTCCAGGCGCTTGGCCAGGATCGGGTCGTCGGAGGTGTAGACCATCACTTCGAAGCCGTCCTTGACCAGCTGCTCGGCAGCCTTGAGGGTCTGCACCACGTCCGGGTACAGCGACTTCTGGTCGCCCAGCACTTCCAGCTTGGTCAGGTTGTGGCCGTCCAGCAGCTCACGGGCCAGGCGGCAGGTACGCACGGCGTCTTCGGCGGTGTAGCAGCCAGCGGTATTGGGCAGGATGGTGAAGCGCTCCGGCGGCAGCACGTCCAGCAGGTTCGGTTCGCCCGGGTTCTGCCCGATGTTGGTGCGGCGGATGGCCACGGTGACGATCTGGGCGCCAGCAGCCTCGGTGGCCAGGCGGGTTTCTTCCAGATCCTTGAACTTGCCGGTGCCGGTCAGCAGCCGCGAGCCATAGGTCTTGCCGGCGATCACCAGCGAATCGGGGGAGACATGAACGTTCATGGCGCGATTATCGCTTATCCGCCTGAAGATGGGATCACGCAATGGCGTGCAGGCCGTGGATCGGTGTGGGTAGTGCCGGCCGCAGGCCGGCAAAGCCGGACAGGTCTCAGCCGCCGCCCAGTGCGTGCACGATCTCCACCACGTCGCCTTCGGACAGGACATGTTCGCCATGGCGGCTACGGCTGACGATCTCGCCGTTCACCTCCACCGCCACCCGGCGCTGCAGCAACTGCTCGGCGTCGAGCAGATCGTGGAGGGTCGCCGAAGCGGGCAGGGTGCGGGGTTCGCCGTTGAGCTGGATGTTCATCCCTGCATTGTCGCTGATGGCCCGCCAGGATCGGAACGTTTGCAATCTGCACCGGATGCCAGCTCCAGCACAGCAGGGCCTGGCGGGATGAGGCGACAATCCATGCGGCGGCGCAGCGTGAGCAAAAGGCGGCACGGTGAAACCATTCACCGTGCGCCGGCGTACGTGTGCCGGGTCCTTCTCTTTTTTCCCCACAGGAGTTTCCAGATGCAGCTCAGCAAACACCCGATCCGCTCCCTGATGGCGGCCGCGATCGCGCTGGCCGCGCTGCCGGCCATGGCAGGCGAATCCCCGTTCACCCGCACCGTGTTCTTCGGCGACAGCCTGACCGACAGCGGCTACTACCGCCCGCTGCTGCCGGCCGAAGTGCGTCCGGTCACCGGCCAGTCCACCACCAATCCGGGCTGGGAGTGGTCGCAGTTCGTCGCCGACTACTACGGCACCAACGCCAGCCCCAACGGCAACGGCCAGACCGGTGACAACTACGCCGTCGGTGGCGCCCGCGTGGGTGTCGACCTGACCCAGCCGGCGTTCGGCAACGTGCCGGTGCCGTCGCTGAAGACGCAGTTTGCCAACTACCTGGCCGCCAACGGTGGCAAGGCCGATCCGAACGCGCTGTACACCGTGTGGGGCGGCGCCAACGACCTGTTCTCGATCACCGCCCCGGCCCAGGCGCCGGCCGTGATCGGCGCAGCGGTCACCACCCAGATCGGCATCGTGGCCAGCCTCAAGCAGGCCGGCGCGCAGTACGTGATGGTGCCCAACCTGCCCGACGTCGGCATCACCCCGGGGTTCATCGACCGCGGCGCCGCCGGCCAGGCGCAGGGCACCGCCCTGTCCACCGCGTACAACAACGCCCTGTACGGTGGCCTGAAGCAGGCCGGCATCGAGTTCATCCCGCTCGATACCTACACCCTGCTGCACGAAATCATCGCCAACCCGGGCATGTACGGTTTCAGCAATGTCACCGGCCGCGCCTGCCTGGTGGCCTCGTCGCTGACCTGCAGCCCGCTGGCCTACGTCACCCCGGATGCGGCCAACAGCTATCTGTTCGCCGATGACGTGCACCCGACCTCGGCCGCACACCAGATGCTGGGCCAGTACGCCATCTCGATCCTGGAAGGCCCGCGCCTGCAGCAGGTGCTGAGCCACTCGGCACAGACCATCGGCCGTTCGCGCGCCGACCAGGTCAGCCTGCACCGCAGTGGTCGCCCGGCCGACGGTCTGTCCTGGTGGGGCGGCGTGCGCGGTGATCTGCAGCGCTACGACCACGCCGACCTGTACGACGGCATGGCGCCGGCCGGCCTGTTCGGCGTTGATTGGGCCCGCGACGGCATGGTCTTCGGTGGCTTCGCCGGCTTCGGCCGCCTCAATGCCGACTTCGGCAACAGCCGTGGCGATTTCACCCAGAAGGACACCACCGCCGGTCTGTTCGCCGGTTGGTACGGCGACCGTATCTGGGTCAACGGCCAGGTCAGCTACACTTGGCTGTCGTATGACGTGAACCGCAAGGTCCAGCTGGGCCCGGCGACGCGCGAGCACAGCGGTTCGCCCGACGGCAGCAACCTGACCGCAGCACTGAACGCCGGCTACGAGTTCGGCACCGAAGGCGGCTTCCGCCACGGCCCGATCGCTTCGGTGATCTGGCAGAAGGTGAAGATCGACGGCTACACCGAAGGTGCCAGTGCCGGCACGATGGCCACCGCTCTGGGCTACGGCAAGCAGGACGCCGATTCCACCGTCGGCCGCATTGGCTGGCAGGCGCGCTTCGATGGCGGCACCATGAAGCCGTACGTGCAGCTGACCTACGACCACGAGTTCGAGGACACCAAGCAGGCCAGCGCCTGGGTGCAGAGCCTGCCGGCCGTGGGCATGTACCGTGTTCCGGGCATGGACTTCGACAAGAACTACGCCACCGCCATCCTCGGTGCCCGCATGGAGCTGTTCGGCCTGCAGAGCAACGTGGGCCTGAGCGCCACGGCCGGGCAGAAGCGTGCGCAGGACGCGACGCTGTTTGCCAGCTTCAGCGGCAGCTTCTAAGCAGAAACCAGGCGGGGTCGGATCCCTTTCGGCAACGAAAGGGCTCCGGCCCCGCTCTGATGCGGGGGCACCATTGCGCAACACCGGCCCCAGCGCATAGACTTTCCACTGCAACGCGGGCGTAGCTCAATGGTAGAGCTGTAGCTTCCCAAGCTACTGACGAGGGTTCGATTCCCTTCGCCCGCTCCACTTCGACTTTCCAGGGTCTTCCGCCGAACGCCAGGGAACGTCGTAAGTCATTGTCAGGATTGAGGATTTTCACCCAATCTCGATCCACTGACATCCAGCGAAATCCACTCACAGCCGGTTCCAACTGGTACGTTGAGTGGTACATTGGCAATGCGGAGGTTCCCAAAACCGTATTGTTGCTGGAGGAGCCGGGGTTCCGTCGGGAACATGGCATCCAACTCGTTTCGCAGGAGTTGGGCTCATGCTTTCAGACCTCCAGGTTCGACAGGCCAAGGTGACCGGCAAGGCGTATTCGCTTGTCGATTTCGACGGTCTCTACTTCCATATCTCAGCCACCGGCTTCAAGGCCTGGCACTTCCGCTTCACTTGGGGCGGCAAGCGCGAGCGCATGTCCTTCGGCGGCTATCCCGCGCTTTCCCTGAAAGATGCCCGTCATCTGCGCGACGAGGCCCGGGCCATGCTGGCCAAGGACATCAACCCGCATTCGGAACGCAAGCGCAAACGCCACGTGATTGTCCTGGCGGGCGAGCACACCTTCCAGGCCATCTACGACAAATGGCTGGCCCACCGCAGCCTCTCTCTGGAAAATGAGGGCCGCCAGAGCACGCCCAAACAGATCGGGCGCGTCTTCGCCAAGGATGTGTTTCCCGTATTGCGCCACCTGACCGTCTACGACGTCACTCGCGCCCACCTGCTGGACATCATCGGCAGAGTGGAAAAACGTGGCTCGCTGTCGGTCGCCGAGAAGCTGCGCACCTGGTTCAGCCAGCTATTCACCTACGCCTCGGTGGTGGTGCCCAACATGGGCGACAACCCGGCCAAGGATTTGGATGTGGTGGCGATGCCGCTGCCGCCGGTGGAGAACAACCCCTTTTTGCGCATGCCCGAACTGCCGGCAATGCTGCAGACGTTGCGCAAGTACAGCGGCCGCCTGAATACGCAACTGGGTCTACGTCTGCTGCTGCTCACGGGCGTGCGCACCGGTGAATTGCGCTACGCCACGCCCGATCAGTTCGATCTGGAGCGCGGTCTGTGGATCATCCCGGTTGTCAGGCTCAAGCAACGCAAGCAGCTCACCAAGAAGAAGCGCCAGCGTTTCGCCGACATCCCGCCGTACATCGTGCCACTGTCGTTGCAGGCACAAGAAGTCGTTCGTCATCTGCTGGGAAATCTGAAGCCAGCGCAGGTCTATCTCATTCCCGGTGATTGGTGCCTGAAAAAACCTCTCAGCGAGAACACGCTCAATGGCGCGCTCAAGCGCATGGGATATGAAGACCAGCTCACTGGGCATGGCGTTCGCGCCACCATCTCGACTGCGCTCAATGAATTGGGGTATCCACCCAAATGGGTAGACGCTCAACTTTCGCATGCCGATCCGGATCGGATCAGCGCGACCTACAACCACGCCGAGTACGTCGAGCAACGCCGCATCATGATGCAGGACTGGGCCGACCGCCTGGACTTGTTCGAGCAGAATCAGGTCGAAGTTGCCAGCACGCACCTGACCATCACGCTGCAGGGCCTGCCCACGATTGCCGGGCAGGCGGTCGCGCACCCGCCAGCCCTGAATCCAAATGCCCCTCAGTTGATCGTTGCGCCTGCACCGGATGCGCCAGCGGTTCCAGCTTCCGTATATCGACTTTCGGCGGTGCATCTGCCCGAGTACGCGCGCCCCACGCTGTCAGAGGTGCAGCGCGAGCGTTTGCAATTGCTGGAGATGTTCGAGGCGCCTCACAACCTATCGGTCGCCGATTACGCCAAACTGGTTGGCAAGTCCCGCCGCTGGATCACTTACGAGATTCAGGCCGGCAATCTCCTGTCGATCCATATGGGTCACCGTGGGCAGCGCGTCCCGGACTGGCAACTCGACCCCATCAAACGCAAGCTGATTCAGGCTGTCCTGAAGCTGGTGCCGCGCGGCATCGACACTTGGCACATCTATCACGCACTGCTGCGGCCATACGATGCCCTGGGCAAGTGTCCAGTCATCGAGGCAGTCGATCCGACCAACCTGCATCTTGCAGCTCGACTGGTCGCCGCACATGCCATAGAAACCGATGAGCTTGCAGAGCAATCGGAGGCGTCTCCGGTGCTGGCCAGGCAGACTGTAGAGCGCCTGGTAAAAACGGCAATGTTGGTTGATACGCCCGAAGATCTAGTCGCCCGTTGAGCTGAGGCCGGACGGCAGCACCGTCCGGTCAAGGTCAAAGCAGGGCACAAATAGGTCGATCGCTTCGCATGACCACCCATCCGTCTTCTGCGCGGCCAACTCGCAATTTCCAAGTGTCGGCAGGCAGCGTCTAGCGTCGAATCTGCGCCTGGCAGTCACCACGGGCGATTTCTCTGTGATGCTATCTCGCTATATCAGTATCCCGATCGGATATGACGCCAGCGGATTTCCGTTGCCAATCCCAAGCCCCGAGCAATAGATTCCGACGCTCCCAGATTTTTGAAACCGCTGGCGTATCAGACCATACCGATACGGTTTTGCGGGAGCCGCAACTTCTCACGATCCTGATAGTGCAAGCGTCACTGTCGAGCCGCGACGGACGCTCGATTTTCTTGTGCTCGATGGATTTTTGCACATCGAGCACACAACGCCTACTCGTTGCGCGAACTGATCAGAAGTAATCAAAAGCGGGCGTCATCACTCGCGTCTTGCGCGGACAACAGGCCGACCATGAGGACGGCTGCAAAAGCAGTCGGCCCTGTAGTTCTTCTCCTGGAAGGAGACGGAGCATGCACGAGAACAAAAATGATGCACCAACATCAAAGGTGTTCTACCGCCCGCTCGAAGCGTCCATCCGCTGGGCCGGACTGCTGCGATACGAGCAGGTGATCCTGGCTTCGGTCTCGTCGCCTATGAATCTGCCGCAGTCGCTGGACTGCCCACGTTTGGGCGAACTGCGGCTGTACACCGACCGCATCTATGACGGCATCCTCAACGGGGAACTGCCCTTCGGGCAGCACGGCATCACGACGCGCGACACCGCGTTGATCGAATCGCCTGATCTGACGGTACGCCATGTCGATCTGAAGTGCTGGATGCGCCAGCACTACCCCGAGCAGCGGCCCGGCTTTCTCTTCTCCCGCGGCGAGCGCATCACCCATCCCTTCATCTCTCTGGAAACAGGGCAAGCCATGCTGGTCGAACGCCAGGCTTTGAAATCCGCCCTGGAACAGACCAAACGTCAGCTCCGCGATTTGCAGGACAAGCATGACGCGCTGCTCAAGCAGCCCACGGTGATTCCGGCATGCGCGCAGTGTCCGATCAGTGATCGGGCCGAGGCCACCTACCTGAACATCGTTGGCGGCCTGTTGGAGCTGATGCTCGGCCAGTCGCCATCGGGCACGCCGTACTCCAGCTTCAAGACGCAGGAGGCCGTGGTCAGCGCGCTGGTTGCCCATCACAGCGGCGCCATGGGCATCGCGGAGCGGACATTGAACGGCAAGTTCGCCACCGCCAGGCGCCGACTGCGTAGCGCCTCCCTCTGAGATTTGCCAGCTTGTATGTGCAGTCGCGGGGATTGCATTTGCAATGTCTTTTCGCAGCCGTGTCTATTGAATAGAGGTCACGCCAACAAACGCCACTGAGCGTTCAGGAGTGACCGCCATGTCGCAAACACCTGTACTGCAGCCAAACGAACGCCGCATCCTGCGCCTGGAAGAAGTCGAAGCGAAATCCGGTTTCAAGCGCGCCCACATCTACAACCTGATGAAGAAACGCCAGTTCCCGCAGGCGCTGCGTCTGGGCGTGCGCGCCGTGGGCTGGGATTCCATCGAAATCGATCAGTGGATCGACGAGCGCGTCAACAACCGGGCCTGACCCGTTCTCTCGCGGACTTTCCATCCTGACCCGGAGAACGCCATGCAGGTCGTATCCATCATTTCAACCAAAGGTGGGGTCGGCAAGACCACCACGGCCGCAAACCTTGGCGGTCTCGCTGCGGACGCCGGGCTGCGCGTGCTGCTGCTCGATCTCGATGTGCAGCCCACCTTGTCCTCCTACTACGAGCTGGCCCATCGTGCGCCGGGCGGTATCTATGAATTGCTGGCCTTCAACGAGCGCGACCTCGGCCAGCTTGTGTCCCGCACGATCATCGCGGGCCTGGACTTGGTGCTCTCCAACGACCACCGAGGCGAACTGAACACCTTGCTGCTGCACGCGCCAGACGGGCGCTTGCGGCTGCGGCATCTGCTTCCGGCGCTCAATCCCCTCTACGACCTGGTGCTGATCGACACCCAGGGCGCGCGCTCGGTGCTGCTGGAGATGGCGGTGCTGGCCTCCGACCTCGCACTGTCACCCGTGACCCCAGAAATTCTCGCCGCCCGCGAGCTGCGGCGCGGCACCATGCAGTTGCTGGAGGACATTGCACCGTACCGGCAGCTGGGCATCGAGCCACCGCCGCTGCACCTGCTCATCAACCGCGTCCATCCGGTGTCCGCCAACGCCCGCCTGATCCAGCAGGCGCTGCGCGATCTGTTCCAGGACCATGCCGACATCCGTGTGTTGGCTACCGACGTGCCGGCCATTGAGGCTTATCCGCGTGCCGCGACGCGCGGCCTGCCGGTGCATCGGGTCGAGTACCGCCAGCCAGTGGGCAGAGTCGCTCCCGCCGCGCTCGCCACCATGCGCGATCTTGCCGGCGAATTGCTCCCACAGTGGCAGGATCGATTTACCGCAGTGTCCGGCCGTCCGCCACAGCCTCTTGATACCAGGAGGCCCCATGGCCAACGCACATGAACTGGCCCGAGGTCACAGCCGGCTGCGCGCCCTGATCGAGTTCGCCGTCGGCGAAGGCTGGCACGTCAAGCGCACGGCGGGCGGTCACCTCAAGTTCACCAAGGCAGGCTGCGCCGCGATCTACACCAGTTCGACGGCCAGCGATCACCGGGCAGCCCTCAACGCCCGTGCGCAGATCCGTCGCGCCGAGCGCGAGACCCGATCCCAAGCGCAGGGGGGGCGGCCATGACTGAGATCACCTCCCAGCAGATGGCCGACAAACTGCTTGCGTCCGGGTTCGAGCGCAGCGGCCCGTCAGCAACGACCTTGAGCGACCCGATCGCCGACACGCCCATGCTCGTGACGCTCGACCAGTTGCGCCCCTACGACCACGACCCGCGCAAGAAGCGCAATCCGGTGTACGAGGAAATCAAGGCATCCATCCGCGAGCGTGGCCTGGACGCGGCTCCGGCCATCACCCGGCGGCCCGGCGACGATCACTACATCATCCGCAATGGCGGCAACACGCGACTGGCAATCCTGCGCGAACTCTGGTCGGAGACCAGGGACGAACGTTTTTTTCGGATCTCATGCCTGTTCCGCCCATGGCCCGAGCGTGGCGAGATCGTCGCGCTCACCGGGCATCTTGCGGAAAACGAACTGCGTGGTGGCCTCACCTTCATCGAGCGCGCTTTGGGCGTCGAGAAAGCGCGCGAATTCTACGAACTGGAAAGCGGCTCCACCCTGAGCCAGTCCGAGCTGGCCCGCCGCCTGGCCGCCGACGGATACCCCGTGCAACAGTCGCACATCAGCCGGATGGCCGACGCGGTACGCTACCTGTTGCCCGCAATCCCGACCGTGCTCTACGCTGGCCTGGGGCGTCACCAGGTCGAGCGGTTGTCGGTCATGCGCAAGGCCTGCGAGCGCACCTGGGGGCATTACGCCAAAGGCCGCTCACTGGTTCAGGACTTCGACGAGTTCTTTCAGGAAGTGCTGTCGCAATTCGATGTCCAGGCCGACGAGTTCTCTGCGCAGCGCGTACAGGACGAGCTGATCGGCCAGATGACCGAATTGCTGGACGTCGATTACGACGTGCTCGCTCTGGACATGACCGAATCCGAGAGCCGCCAGCGTGCCTTGGTCAGCGATCCGACGCCGCCCTCGTCACCGCCTGCCTTGCCAGAGCCAGAGGCCATCGCGCGCCCACCTGCCAATACCGCGCCACCTGCCACGAGGCCGACGGCAACGCCCTCGACGGACGAGAGCGACGCGGATGACAGTCATTCCGGCGCGGTCAGTCCGGCGGCAGATGGCGACCTGCTTCAGAAGCACATTGTCTCCCCGGCGCCGACAACCGAACGGCTTGAGTTCATCCAGCGCATGGTCGCCAACCAGTTGGGCGATGCACTGCCGCACGACTTCTCGGCGAATGTCTTGCAGTCCATCCCGGTGCAGGCTGGCGGGCTCTATCCGATCTCGGATGTCTGGTACATCGCCCCCGGCCTGGACACACCCGAGCACCTGCGCATCCACGTCGCGCAGTTTGCCCGCGAGATTGCGGTCGAGGTAGACCTGGGCGAGTGCATCGATGACCGCCCAGACGGCATCGGCTTCGCCTGCCGTGCTCGCACCACAAACCCAGCGCCGCTGGGCCGTGCCGTCCATGCGTTTTTGGCTTGTCTGGCCGGTCAGCAGCCCGCCGACATCGGTCTGGACAACGGGCAACTCGTCATCGACCTGCCAGCGCTGCTGCACGGCCAGGGTGACGTAACCCGACGATTGAGCGACACCGCGCTGGTCAAGCTGTTCCGCCTGCTGCGACTGGCCCGCCGCCTGCTCGATCTCGAAGCCGGCGTTGCGGACTCTGGAACCTGAGCGAGGGAGGCCAGCATGTCCACAGCACACCCACTCAACCAGGCTGTCATTGCCCAGGCCCTCTATGACCTGCGCAATGGGCAACTGCGCCGCTGCAAACTAATGGGGTTTGGCGAGGCAGAGTTGGACGCCCTCAAGCATCCCGCGCTGATCAGCGTGCTGGCCAACGCCAACGTCTCGTGGTGCTCAGTGACGGTCAACCGCGAAGTGCTGCGGCGGCTGCTCCAGCAGGCACAGGACGTGGAGAAGGAGATCGCCACAGTCGATCGCATGCTCAGACTGGGCGCGAGCACCGAGATGGTCAGCAAGTTCTATGGCTTGACGCATCAGGAAGTAGCGCTTCGCCGTGAAATCCTCGGTCTGCCCAAGCGCAAGGGTCGGCACCCCGTGCTGGACGAGGAGCAGGACACGGAGCTGTGGCGGCAATGGAAGGCCGTAACCAACAGCAGAACCGTCGATCTCGAAGACGAAACCTCCATCCTCGATGCCGCCATGGACTTGGCCGAAGGCATGTCGCTGCCTCTGTCGGTAGTCTGGGCCTCGATCAAGGGCTGGGTCGATCAGGGATTGGCTTGAGTCATGGCCGTGGACGAACCCGCATCACGAGTCCGACGCCAAGGCCCCATCGCACTGGCAGCACTGTTCGATGCTGCGCTGAAAGACCTTGCCCCCAAGCCCGCCCCCAGCGCACCTGCGTCTACACCTGCACAGTCGCCCACGCCCACCTCCGGCGATGCTTTCCTGTTCAGTGGCAACCGGCACGAGACGGTGCCACGCAAGTTGTTCCTTGACCGCCGCTTGACACCGCTGGAACGAAACGCCTGGCAAGTGTTCCGGCTGATGCTCAACGACGATGGCGTGACTGCATTTCCCACCTACGAGCAGTTGCGGCCCTGGCTGGCGTCCATGCCCTGCGCGGGCCAAGCCTCGCATGAAACCGTAGCACGGGCGCTGACACTGATGCGCCTGACCCGCTGGCTGAGCCTGGTTCAGCGACGGCGTGACCCCAAGACCGGCCGCATCCTCGGCAATCTGTACGTGCTGCACGACGAGTCCCTGACACCGTTCGAGGCCATGCAGCTCGACCCCGACTACCTGCAACTCGTCAGCCAGGCGCTCGGCCATTCTGCCAAGGCCGTGCAGATCGTGGGCCTGCACACGCTCAAGGAAATCGGTGAAGACCCATTGCTGGCCGGACGCACCCTCCCGTCACGGTTGCAGGTGATGGCCGAACGTCTCGCCAACCAGGACTTTACGGCCAGCGATAGTTATCCACAGGAAGACGCCAGTCACGATTCCGAAGAAGGGGTTCCGAGCTTTCTTCGGAATGGCGAACGCCCCTCTACGGATTCCGAAGCAGAGCCGAAACCCGCGCCAGACGTCTCTCTTCGGAATCCGAAGCAGGCCCGTACAGTACGTAGTAGTTGTATTAATGAAGTACGTACTACTGCGCAGGCGCGCGCGCTGGACGATCTGCAATGGCCCAAACGCTTTGCGCAACTGAAGGCGGAACAGCAGGCGGGTGCCAAGGTGGCATTGCAGCAGGTTGATGCCTCGCTGAGGCAGGACGTGCTGGACGAATGGGCCGCGCGTTGTAGCAACCACGGCATCCGCAATCCCGCTGGGTATCTATTCGGCATCATCCAGCGAGCCATCCACGGCGAGTTCAATGCCTGGGCCAAGAAAGACCCGCCACCGGCACCCGCTCCGCCAAACGAACGGCCACCACCCACATCGTCGGTCCAAACGCAGGGTAAGCCGGTACCACCAGAAGTCGCCAGGCAGCACATCGAGCGGCTGCGAGACCTGCTCGCCAGCAAGTGAGCCGGATGACAAGGCCGTGAAGTGGACGCCCATGGATGCCAATAGAGCTATCCCCTGGGGATAGTTCCACCGTTGGGGCGGATGCCGTGCAGTCGCAAGCCTGGCCTCGAACATCTGCAGCAGCATCGGCGTTGTCCGCCCTGATCCCGACGTGCAGCGTTCGTTGGCGCTCCATGGAGCTATCCCCAGGGGATAGCTCGCGCCGCAGGCGGCCACCACGCGCTGAACCGGGGTCTGGCAGGTTTCGGTTTGTTGACTGACGGCCTTCCGCTTCCTGCCGAAGCTGACCGCTCCTTTCCACACAACGAGCGGACACCATGGCAACCAATGAACCACTGCAACTGAATCTCGGCTCCCTGCGCAGCGCGATGTCGCTGACGCTTCACACGCACCACGCTTCGCGCATCTGGCATGGCCGGGCCGCCGCCGAGGGGCGACCTGGCATCGTTGGCCTGAACGGCTACATCGCCCAAATGAACAAGATGCGGCGCGGTTCGGAACAGGACGACCCATACTCGGATTGGTGGATGCTGCGCATCGAGGTCAAGCTCGACCAGACCAAGACCACGCTGCAATCGCTGCGCGAGCAGGTGGATCAGGCACTGGCGAGCGTGCCGCCGGCACTCAGCCTGGGCGAAAACCTCAACGTTCAGCCCGTCAAGTTGCCGCTGTTCGTCAATGCGCAGCTCGGCTTTGCCGCCGTCTATCTGCTGGCCGACTACGACGACATCGCCCGCAAACTGATCCTCGCCCACCACACGGCACTCATCGACCGCAGCACCTTGGAGCGTTGGCTCAACGAGGGCGCCCATGCACTGCGCAGCCTGTTCTCGCTGGCCCAGCAATACCGCTATTCAGGCTGTACGCGCGACGATTTCGTATCAAAGAACGCCGCAGCTCGGGCGGCGCTGGAGAAATTCGGCGAACTGCCTCAGGACGTGCTGGAAGGCACGCGCCGCTCGAAGTTCGCGCCGCCCATCGTGCGCCGTGGCCTGCAACAGCGTGCCGAGAGTCCTGCTGCAGCGCCCGCCCCCAACGACGAGGCCGCCACCGACGAGCTGGCCACTGACACAGCACCCGAAGTCAGCGCCGGCGAGATCGAGGGCGAGCAGGCATGAGCGATCCGAACCGCGAACCCCGCTACTTCCTGGGCCTGCAACAGGCAGCCTTCATGAAGCTGGAACACGCTGCCTCTCTAAAAGGCCTTTTGAAGCCTTTTAAGGGTAAGGGGGATCTTGAGGCCTGGGCCAGCCAGTGCTTCGCCATGCGCGACGAGTTGATTGGCTTGACGCAGCGGCAGGTGCTGCAACAGGCAGTCGGGCATCCCTTCCACCTGCTGCCCGTGGAGTTGGCCCAGCAAACCACTGGCGCAGGCACGGCGTTTTTGCGCTGGCGCAAACACGACCGCTCAGCCATGGGTGTGGCCCTGTGGCAGGAATTGATGGCGAGCACCGGCACGCCGGTCAATCTGCTGGCCGAGCTGCACGCGATCGAGCTTCAGCGCATCACGTTGAACATGCAGATCAGTCTGCTGCACACCCTGGGCAGGCAGGCACAGGAATGCGCCAGCAAGGCGGCCGAGGCGGAAGACGCCTACCTGCGCAGGCTCAAGTCCATCCCATCTGGAATGCGTGACCGGTGATGGCACCGGACTCCCCAGTACGCGCCCGAAGCCGACGCGGCACGGGTATTTCAACCACCATGGAGATTGCAATATGAGCACGCACTTTTGGGGCGAAGGCAACATCGGCTCCCCGCCCGAGTACCGGGAGTTCCCCAACGGCAACGACGAGCCGCGGCGCTTACTGCGGCTGAACGTGTATTTCGACAACCCCGTTCCCACCAAAGGCGGCGACTTCGAGGATCGCGGCGGCTTCTGGGCACCGGTGGAAATCTGGCACCGTGACGTCGCGCACTGGAAGAACCTGTACCAGAAAGGCATGCGCGTGCTGGTCGTCGGCCGCATGGAGCGCGAGCCCTGGACGAACAACGAAGATCAGCCGCGCGAGACCTGGCAGATCAACGCGCGCAGCGTTGGCATCCTGCCGTTCCGCGTCGAGTCCGTGACCCTCAGCCCCAAAACCGCGCAGGACGCGCAGCCGAAGCCCCAAGCAGCCCAAGAACCGGCTGCGCCGAAGGAGGTCAAGCGCAGGAAGTGATCCGGCATGGAGGCGGTTGCGGTGCTTCGCTGCTGTCCATGCACCTGCGAGCTATCCCCAGGGGATAGCTCCATCAACGTCCACCGGCTTCCACGCGCTCCTGAAAATCGCGGCTCCCGGCCCGCATACCCCGGCTGCGCGTTATCTCCGCCCGAGCCATTCCATCCCGTGAAAGTGGTCGCCACCGCTTGCGACTTGTTTACTGCTGCCCCTGGCGGTGCCCGGCATCCTCGATTCCAGCAACTCAATGAACCACGGAAATCGGATGGACGGATATGCGGCTGTTCTTGTGCGAGAAGCCCTCCCAGGGCAAGGATATTGGCCGGATTCTCGGCGCGACGCAGCGTGGTGAAGGCTGTCTCAACGGCACCGGCGTCACCGTCACCTGGTGCATCGGCCATCTCGTAGAAGCGGCAGCACCCGAGGTCTATGACGCGGCGCTTAAGCGCTGGTCACTGGAGCAGTTGCCCATCATTCCCCAGCAGTGGCGGGTCGAGGTCAAACCGAAGACCGCCACGCAATTCAAGGTCGTCAAGGCGCTTCTGGCGAAGGCGACCCATCTCGTCATCGCCACCGATGCCGACCGCGAGGGCGAGCTGATTGCCCGCGAGATCATCGACCTGTGCGGCTACCGTGGTCCCATCGAGCGTTTGTGGCTATCGGCACTCAACGATGCGTCGATCCGCACCGCGCTCGGCAAGCTGCGACCGTCGTCCGATACGCTGCCGATGTATTACTCGGCGCTGGCGCGTTCGCGGGCAGACTGGCTCGTCGGCATGAACCTCAGCCGACTTTTCACTGTGCTCGGGCGGCAAGCAGGCTACGACGGCGTGCTGTCGGTCGGACGTGTCCAGACCCCGACCCTGAAGCTGGTCGTGGACCGCGACCGCGAAATCGCGGCTTTCAAGTCGGTGCCGTTCTGGGGCATCGACGTGTCTCTGTCCGCAGAGGGTCAGGCTTTCGCCGCGCTGTGGGTTGCGCCAGATGGCTGCACCGACGACGCCGGTCGTTGCCTGCAACAGCCGGTCGCCCAGCAGGCGGCGCAGCAGATTCGCGCTGCGGGCAGCGTCCAGGTGGTGTCGATCGAGACCGAGCGCGTGCGCGAAGGCCCGCCGCTGCTGTTCGATCTGGGGACGCTTCAGGAGGTCTGTTCCAGGCAGCTCGGGCTGGACGTACAGGAAACGCTGGAGATCGCCCAGGCGCTGTACGAAACCTACAAGGCCACGACCTACCCACGCTCGGACTCCGGCTACCTGCCCGAAAGCATGTTTGCCGAGGTGCCCGCCGTCCTGGACAGCCTGCTCAAGACCGACCCGTCGCTGCGCCCGATCATGGGTCAGCTCGACCGCTCCCAGCGTTCGCGCGCCTGGAACGACGGCAAGGTCACGGCGCACCATGGCATCATTCCGACGCTCGAACCCGCGAACCTCTCTGCTCTGAGCGAGAAGGAACTGGCGGTGTACCGGCTGATCCGGGCGCATTACCTGGCGCAGTTCCTACCGCACCACGAGTTCGACCGTACCGTGGCTGAGTTTTCCTGCGGGCAGCAGATGCTGGCGGCCACCGGTAAACAGGTGGTCATCAAGGGTTGGCGTTTGGTGCTGGCCGAGCCGCAAGCGGATGAGGACGGCGACGCCGCAGCGCGCAGCCAGGTGCTGCCCCCGCTGCGTGAGGGCCTGGCGTGCCAGGTGGCCGAGGTCGAGATCAAGGCGCTCAAGACGATGCCGCCCAAGCCCTATACCCAGGGCGAACTGGTCAAATCGATGAAGGGCGTTGCGCGTTTCGTAACCGACCCGCGTCTGAAACAGAAGCTCAAAGACACAACGGGCATCGGCACCGAGGCGACGCGGGCCAACATCATCAGCGTGCTGATCGCCCGTGGCTACATCGTGAAGAAGGGCCGCTCCATTCGCGCATCGGATGCGGCGTTCACGCTGATCGACGCCGTGCCCGCAGCGATTGCAGACCCCGGCACCACAGCGGTGTGGGAGCAGGCGCTCGACATGATCGAGGCCGGACAGCTCACCCTGGACGTATTCCTCAGCAAGCAGGCCACCTGGATTTCGCAGTTGATCGCGCAGTACGGCAGCATGTCCCTGTCCATCAAGCTTCCCCATGGGCCAGCATGCCCGCAGTGCGGCGCACCGACGCGCCAACGCACCGGCAAGAGCGGTCCATTCTGGTCGTGCAGTCGCTACCCTGACTGCAATGGCACGCTGCCGGTCGAATCCGGTCCGCCCAAGCGTGGCGCTTCGCGCTCGCGTAGCAGCAGCCGCAAAGGCGCCTGACCGACTCCGTTTCCCGTGGGCCGCACCCTGTTTCAAAGGCGTGGCCCGTGTCCCGCACGCCCCTGCGGGTCGCCCAGCGCGCAACGCCTTCTTGTTCGTGTGCGCGTCCCGTCCAGCTGTCCCCGGCTGCGGGACCTGAAGGTAGCTTTTCCGCGAACCGTCTCCCCCGTGTTCTGCTGGTCTGTGTTTCTCCCGCCTACTGCGAAGGGTCCCCCGATGGCTTGCCTGGCAGCGCGAGCCACCCGGAGACCCTTTGTGGTCAGCGGTATTCAGTGCCGGTGCCCACCGGCGCAAAAACGGGCTCCCTTTGTGCGCGGATGTGCGCCAGACGATGCCGGCCCCAACCACGACATGGGCCGGGTGTGATTGCTGATGAGCAGACGGTTCGAGCGACGACCGGGCCTGCAACAGCCCACGGGTGGTTATTCCCTCCCGAGCCGAAGGTCAGCGAGCCTTCGGCACCTTTATCTCGCCGATCAACGTTCCGACCCAATGGCCGGCCACAGCAACAGGAAACCGACGCATGCAACAACCGGAGAAAGTACGAGCCGCGTTCGAGCGCGACCTTGGCAACAAGGTGCTGTTCATCAAGGGTGGCAAGCTGCTGTTTATCGATGGCATCAATCTCAAGTCCATCGCCGACCGTAAGGCGTATTTCGCTTCGCTGCGTGCGCGGCAGGCGCAACCCATTGTGGTCCTGGCCGAACTGGGACAGGACGAGGCATTCGCCCTGTGGAAGCAGTATGTCCTGGGCGAAACGCCCGAGTGAGCCAACGCACCCACGCACCCCTGACAGCCCGCACTCGATGCGGGTTTTCTGTCTCCGCGCCCATCAATCCGGGCTGGGCCGAATGCCGTTTTCCAACTGACGCAGCACGGCCCCCCGGACGAAGCTGCCCGCATGTTCGCTGATTCGTCAGCACATGCCCGCAGCCATGGGTTTCAGGCTGCCGCGGGTTCTCCCCGCGTAACCCGCCAGTCCGTATCGCATCAAGTCTGCGGACGTGCGTCCCCTGACGCCGATGCTTTTTATCCACCGCGTGCGGGAGCTGCCATCCCGTGAGGGACAAGGCCTCGCTTTTTCAAGGAGCCTACCCATGTCCCACAAAGCCTCTTTCGGCCAGTTGGCCTTGACCTATTGCGGCAAGTTCCTGCCGCTCGAAGTCCTGCAAAGCGCCGCCGGCCACTACATCGGCACGCGCGATACCGAAGGTCCCGTTTCGCGGGAATCGCACGAATACTTCCGCAGCCATGCGGCGGCTCAACGTGCCCTCGAAAGAGGCGGCTGGTCCCAGCTCGCCATTCCCTGATCCAACTGGAGGAATCACGCCATGAATCAACTGCTGCCGCAGGACGTCGTCGATCAGATCATGCGGGAAGAGCAGCATTTCGCTGCCGCGCCCCAAGCCTTCTTCGAGGCCTGGAAGCGTGGTGCCGAGATTGCTGGTCCCGAGTGGTTCGGCGACGGCACCCGTGAAGGTCTGAACCAGGCCAAGAGCAAGTGGGATCTGCGTCCCAACATGCTGCTGCTCAATGATGCCCTCGGCGTCCTGAGCAGCGGCGAACGCATGTTCCTGTCCGCCATGGTCAGCTTCTACAACGCGCGCGAGGGCGGTGCCATGCTCAAGCGCTGCCACTTCGACGGGCTGTCGGACTTCGACGGCCTCGATCTGCAACGCCGCAAGGTCATCGCCGACTTGATGGTGAACTACAGCGGCTGGTGAGCCCGTTTCGGGCACACCCCCGTCTTTTCGTTCCCCACGAGGGACATGCGTCCACACGGCCATGTCCCTCGATTTCCTTTCCGTAGCCCAGCGTAAAGCGGCTGAATCAAAGCCAACGATCAGCGCCGACTGACGCATTTTCCCTTTTCAACCCACTGGGTCCAATTCCCGGTGGCGGGAATTGGCTCCATTATTCAATCTGGAGCGTTCCCATGTCTCAGAATCCCAATCCCTTTGTTCGCGGCTACTGGAACTTGAAAATCGTCCGCACGCTGTCCATCAGCTACGAGGACGGAAGCCCGCATGTCTGGCGAAATATCCACCCGAGCCAGCAACATCTTTCCGACCAGGAACTGATTTCATCTTCCTGCATCGTCACCAGCGATTTCGCGGTGGTCACGAACGGCTCTGAACCTATAAGCGCCGAGGTGCTGGCCGAATGCGATGCCGATGAGGGCGTTAACGGCGAAGGCGTGATCGGTGCCGTGGTCTATGCCATTCATGGCGAGGACTTCGACGATCGCCTGATCCACGTCGGTGACAGCTATTCGGTCGAGGCCGCGCGGGAAATCGTGCAGCGCCTGAGTTTCGAGACCGGCTACTACAGCCGCTGCTGGGAAATCAGCAGCGCGCACATCAGCCAGGAAACCGGCCAGTACCTCGCCAATCTGGCGGACCTCGCCACGCCGGAGGCCTTTTTGTTCATCGCCTTTCGGGTTCCGTACAGCCCGGCGATCGGCGTCAAGCTGATCTCAACGCCCTGGACGGACCAGAACCTGGAGCACGCCGATGGCATCACCGCCGAGCAGCTTCGGCAGGAGCACCGCAGCAAGGGCATGCCAGACGACCTCGCGAACATCCTGGAACTGGCTGGCCAGGCCGATGTGCGCATCCTCATCCTCGACGCCGACGCGCCCGTGTTGCCGGGCTTGCCGCTGGCCGAGTCCTAGCAAACACACCACGAGCCCACCTTCCTCTTTGCCCTCCATGCCAGCCCGTCTCCTTTCTAGGAGCCGGGCTGGTCCAATTTCATAGGAGCACTTTATGTTCCCCGACCTCATCTCGCCCGCACGCGACTTCGAGCATCAGCTTGGAGCCTGCGTCAACGCCATGGGCCAGGACGACGCCATCGGCCAGATCTTGGTATTCGAGCGCTTGAGTGGCACGCTGCACATGCGCCATATCGCCAGCGCCGATCTGGCCGACACCGACATTGACGACTACGAAATGGTCGTTTTCGACGGTGGCAACACCGGCGGCGACACGTGGAAGCACGTGTTCTTTCCACGTCAGCGCGAACACTACTTCGTGTACCAAGCCTGACCCAACCAGCCCCTTTCGAGGGGCTTTTTCGTTTGGCCGGCCGTTCATCGGCAATCCTGACCTTGTCGAGCGACTGCGCGGCAACCAGCCATTGGCGGCTGCTGACAGCAGCGTCTATTACGGCGGCGGCGCCAACGGGTACACGGATTTCCCCACTTTTTCCGGCTGATCATTTTCGGAATTCCCGAAATACAGAACCCGGATAAATGGGAACTCGGGTGGCGGTAACTGTAGCGGTAACCAGAAACCATCACGGTTTGCTGGCACAGCCAGCTGCCGCCCGCGTTTGTACGCTGCCGGCGAGAGAAGCAGACACGCATACCAAGCAGATAAGCCGTTGAGCGCGAATCTTCCTCTTGAGAAGCGGCTGCTGCTGTCCGGGAAGCGTCCCTGGCATTGCGCAGCAAGCGCTCTATTAATAGCTTTTAACTGTCATCATCAACTTGCCCGATGATTGTAGACGACCGGTCTAGTTTCAGGGTAAGATACAAACCATGACTAATGCCACGAACGACGTCCGCCAACATATCCTCGATACCGCCCGGATCATTATCGCGGGAAAGGGCTTCAGCGCCGTGGGCCTGAACGAGGTTCTCCAGGCTTCCGGCGTGCCGAAGGGTTCCTTCTACCATTACTTCGGCTCCAAGGAGGCCTTTGGCGAAGCGCTGCTGGAGGATTACTTCGCCGATTACCTGGCTTCGCTCGATAATCTGCTGAGTCGTCCTGATCTTTCCGCAGCACAGCGACTGATCGCCTATTTCGAGTACTGGCTGGAGACCCAGGCAGCCTGTGACCCGAAGGGCAAGTGTCTGGCGGTCAAGCTGGCTGCGGAGGTCAGCGACCTCTCCGAGGCGATGCGTTTAGTTCTTGAACAGGGCACCACGCGAGTGATCGCGCGTTTGGCCAGCGCCATCGAGGATGGCGCCAGCGACGGCTCGCTTCCGGTTGAGCTGGATGCCAGCACAACGGCGAACACGTTGTACCAGTTGTGGCTGGGCGCGAGCCTGTGCGCCAAGCTCACGCGCGACCGTGTACCCATGGAGGCCGCGCTGGCTGCTACGCAGGGCCTGCTAGGCCTGTCTTCTCATCTTCGACGCTGCGCCTGACAGACAGAAAAAAGTCCTCGTAGCTTTTTTTTTTGCCCAAACTGTATACGACCGGCCTAATTCAATCAGATGACAAACTTTGCTTCCACGCACGCACATGAGTCCGTTTCGGCCGTCCTTTTCAGGAGTCAGCGATGACCACTGCGATCCTGCAAACCCGCATCGTACTTGCCTCACGCCCCTCGGGTGAGCCGACGCCAGACGACTTCCGGCTGGAACAGGAATCGCTGCCTGAGCCAGGCAAGGGCCAGCTCCTGCTGCGCACGCTGTACCTCTCGCTCGACCCGTATATGCGGGGGCGAATGAGCGATGCTCCGTCCTATGCTCCACCCGTAGCGCTAGGCGAGGTGATGACCGGCGGCGCGGTGAGCCGGGTGGAGGTTTCGCACGACCCGGCATTCAAGGTTGGCGACCTGGTCGTCGGCGACACGGGTTGGCAGAGCCATACGCTTTCCGACGGTCGTGGACTGGTCGTGCTCGATTCCCGGACCACGAATCCTTCGCTGGCGCTGAGCGTGCTCGGCATGCCCGGCTTCACCGCCTACCACGGCCTGCTGAACATCGGCCGGCCGCAGCCGGGCGAGACTGTGGTCGTCGCCTCCGCCATCGGCGCGGTCGGCTCGGTAGTTGGGCAGCTTGCCCGGCTAAAGGGCGCGCGCGCCATCGGCATCGCCGGCGGGCCGGAAAAATGCCGCTACGCGCGCGAAGCGTTCGGCTTCGATGTCTGCCTCGACCACCGCGCGCCCGACTTTGCCGAACAACTGGCTACCGCGACGCCGCAGGGTATCGACGTCTACTACGAGAACGTCGGCGGCACGGTGCTCGACACCGTGCTGCCGCGACTGAACGTCGGCGCCCGCGTGCCGGTGTGCGGGCTGATCGCCCACTACAACGACACCGACCTGCCACCTGGCCCGGACCGCATGCCGATGATGCTGGGGCTGGTTCTGCGCAAGCGCCTGCTGCTGCAGGGTTTCATCATCGGCGACCACTACGCCGACGGTTTCGCGGCGTTTCAGCGCGACATGGGCGCATGGGTCGCCGAGGGCAAGGTCTCGGTCCGCGAAGACTTCGTCGAGGGCCTGGAACATGCGCCCCAGGCGCTGATCGACCTGCTCGCCGGCAGGCACTTCGGCAAGGTCGTGGTACGAGTCGGCACCCCCTGAGTCTTTCACTTCGAACCTCCAAAGGAGAGCCGCTATGGCCAATATTCTCGTCATCCTCACTTCGCACGACCAACTCGGCAACACTGGCAGGAAAACCGGCTTCTGGCTGGAGGAACTGGCTGCCCCCTACTATGCCTTCCTCGATGCCGGCGCGAAGCTGACCCTGGCCTCGCCCAAGGGCGGCCAGCCGCCGCTCGACCCCAAGAGCGACGAACCCGACGCCCAGACCGAGGCGACCCGTCGCTTCCTGGCCGACGCTGACGCGGTCAAGGCCCTGGCCAACACCCGCAAGCTGGCCGAGGTCGCCATCGGCGACTTCGATGCAGTGTTCTATCCCGGCGGCCACGGCCCGCTATGGGACCTGGCTGAAGACCCGGTCTCGATCGGTCTGATCGAAGCGGCGGTCAAGGCGAACAAGCCGGTCGGAACGGTCTGCCACGCACCTGGCGTGCTGCGCCACGTCAAGGATGCCGACGGCAAGCCGCTGGTCGCCGGCAAGCAGGTGACCGGTTTCAGCAACAGCGAGGAGGCTGCGGTTGGCCTGACCGATGTGGTGCCGTTTCTGGTCGAGGACGTGCTCAAGGCCAATGGCGGTCATTACAGCAAGGGCGGCGACTGGCAGTCCCACGTGCTGACCGACGGCCTTCTGGTCACCGGCCAGAACCCTGCCTCGTCCGCCGACGCCGCCAAGGCGCTGCTCGCCCTTCTGTGAGGAGATTGAACATGTCCGCTTACGTGGTTTTCCTGCGCGAACGCACCCTCGACGCCACCGAACTTGACATCTATGCGAGGCAGGCTCCAGCCGCGCGCGAAGGACACGATCTGACGCCGCTGGCGTTCTATGGCGATTTCGAGGTGCTGGAGGGACCGGCGATCGAGGGCGGCGTGATCCTGCGCTTTTCCGACATGCAGGCCGCACGCGCCTGGTATCACAGCCCCGCTTACCAGGCAGCACGGGTGCACCGGTTCAAGGGCGCGGACTACCGCGTGCTGTTGCTTGACGGCATCGGCGCGACACCTGCGGCCTGAGTCCCCTAACACGCACAGGATTCTGGAATGACTTCCCATCAGATCGACCCAGCCTCCGCATGGCAGGCCCGCTATGGCGAGGCCGCCGCCCTGCCGCTGCCCCCTGTTCCCGCCGCGCTGGCCGCGCTGCTGGAGCACCGATCAGTGCGCGCCTACACCGATCAACCGGTCGACGACGAGGCACTTCAACTCGCCATCGCTGCCGCGCAATCAGCCTCCAGTTCGTCCAACCTGCAGCCATGGAGCGTGATCGCCGTGCGCGACCCCGCGCGGCGCGCCCGCCTGGCCGCGTTGGCCGGCGGTCAGCGCCACGTGGCCGAGGCACCGCTGTTTCTGGCCTGGGTCGCCGACTGGTCGCGGCTGCGCCGACTCGGTGCCGCGCAGGGTGCCGCGACCGACGGTATCGATTACCTGGAGAGCTACACCGTCGGAGCGGTCGACACCGCGTTAGCCGCGCAGAACGCGGCGAACGCCTTCGAAGCCCTGGGGCTGGGTATCGTCTACATCGGCGGCATGCGCAACCATCCAGAGCAGGTCGCCGCTGAACTGGGGCTGCCGCAGGACAGTTTCGTGGTGTTCGGCATGTGCGTGGGCCATCCCGATCCGGCCCGCCCGGCCGAAGTCAAGCCGCGCCTGGCACAGCCGGCGGTGCTGCATCACGAACGCTACGACGCTGCCGGCGAGGCCGCCGCGGTGGCGCACTACGACCCGCTGATGCGCCGCTTCCAGCAGGAGCAGCAGCGTGACGACCGGCCCTGGTCGCAAGTGTCGGTGCAACGCATCGGCAGCCCCGGCGCGCTGATGGGCCGCCATCGCCTGCGCGAAGCCCTGAACGCGCTCGGCTTCACCCTGCGCTGAATTCCTCGTCCGCGCTCCGGCTCTGCAGGCCGTGACGCCTTCCTCCATCCACTGTCACAAGGAATCATCGAACATGGCATACGCCACCATCAACCCCTACACCGGCGAGACCCTGAAGACCTTCCCGGACGCCACCGACGCCGAGGTGGAACAGGCCATCGCCGCTGCGCACGAAGCCTTCCTGTCCTGGCGCGAGCGCTCGTTCACCGAGCGCGGTGCCATCCTGCAGCGTGCCGCAGACCTGCTGCGCGCCAAGGCTGGCGACTACGCGAAACTGCTGACCCTGGAGATGGGCAAGATCACCGCCGAGGCACTGGCCGAGGTCGAACTTTCCGCGCGCATCTTCGAGTATTACGTGAAGAACGCCGAGGCCCTGCTGGCACCGGAGAAACTGACCGTGGCCGATCCCGCCGAGGGCGACGCGTTGCTGGTACACGAGCCGCTGGGTGTGATCCTGGCGATCGAGCCGTGGAATTTCCCCTACTACCAGATCGCCCGCATCCTGGCCCCGCAACTGGCCGCGGGCAACACGCTGCTGCTCAAGCACGCCTCCAACGTGCCGCAGAGCGCGGATGCCTTCGAGAAGCTGATGCTCGAAGCAGGCCTGCCCGCGGGCGCCTTCAAGAACCTCTATGCGGCGCGGCACCACATCGAGATCATCCTCAACGACCCGCGCGTGCACGGCGTGGCGCTGACCGGCTCGGAAGGCGCAGGCGCGGTGGTCGCCGCCCAGGCTGGCAAGGCGCTGAAGAAGTCCACGCTGGAACTCGGTGGCGCCGACGCCTTCGTGGTGCTGGCCGACGCCGAGCTGGACAAGACCGTGAAGTGGGCGGTGTTCGGCCGCCACTGGAACGCCGGCCAGGTCTGCGTGTCCTCCAAGCGCATCATCCTGGTCGAGGCCATCTACGATGAGTTCCTGCGCCGCTACACCGAGGGCGTGGCCGGGCTCAAGGCGGGCGATCCGTTCGACCCCGCTACCACCCTGGCGCCGCTGTCCTCGCAGAAGGCCGCCGACGACGTCAAGGAACAGATCCGCCAGGCCGTCGCCCACGGCGCGACCGCGACCGAGGTGGGGCCCAAGGTGCCGGCGCAAGGTGCCTTCGTGCAGCCGACGATCCTCACCGGCCTGACTCCGGACAACCCGGCCTACTACTGGGAATTCTTCGGGCCGGTATCGCTGGTCTACCGCGCCCACGACGAGGAAGAAGCGATCGCCATCGCCAACGACTCGCCGTTCGGCCTGGGCGGCTCGGTGTTCACCGCCGACGCCAAACATGGCGCCGAAGTCGCCAAGCGCATCTCCACCGGCATGGTGTTCGTCAACCACCCGACCATGGCCAAGGCCGACCTGCCGTTCGGCGGCGTACGCCGCTCTGGCTACGGCCGAGAGTTGCTCGGCCTGGGCCTCAAGGAGTTCGTCAACCACAAGCTGATCGACGTGGTCGACATCGACGCGCCGTTCTGATGCAAGCGGGCCGGCGGCACGGTACCGCCGGCCGCCGTTTCGCGTCCACGGGCGACGTTCAACGTTAACCGAACTTAGGAAACCCTCATGAGTACATCCGATCTGATCACGCGCCTGCCTGGCGTCGTCGCGGCGATGAAGCAGGCGCACCTGAGCGATGGCCCGGCGGACGCCGAACAGCGGCGGGATCGGCTCGCTCGCGCCGAACGCCTGTTGTCCGATAACCGCGCGCAGCTGGAATCGGCCATTCGCGCCGATTATGGCCACCGCAGCCCCTATCAGACACTGGCCACCGATGTGCTTGCGCCCATCAAGAGCATGCGCCACGCGCGCGAGCAACTCGAACATTGGATGCGACCCGAAGCGCAAGACGCCGGTATGCCGGGCGTGCAGGCACGCGTGGAATACCAGCCACTCGGTGTAGTAGGCATCATCAGCCCCTGGAACTTCCCGATCAACCTCTCGTTCGGGCCACTCGCAGGCGTGTTCGCCGCCGGCAACCGCGCGCTGCTCAAGCCGTCCGAACTGACGCCCCGCACCTCCGATCTGCTGGCCGAGCAGATTCCGCGCTATTTCGATGCGCTCGAATTCGGCGTCGTGCTCGGAGACGCCGAAGTCGGCGCCGCCTTCACCGCGCAACCGTTCGACCATCTCATTTACACGGGCAGCACGGCAGTGGGGCGTCTTGTGATGCGCGCCGCGTCCGAGAACCTTGTACCGGTAACGCTGGAACTTGGCGGCAAATCGCCCGTGCTCGTCGACGTGGACGCCGACATCAAGATAGTGGCCGAGCGGGTGCTCACATCCAAGACATTCAACGCCGGGCAGATCTGCATCGCCCCCGATTATGTGCTTCTGCCGCCGTCCGCACGCGAGGCGTTCATCGAGCACGCCCGCGCGTTCGTTGCGGCCACTTATCCAGATCTGGGAAGCAACACCGATTACACCGCCGTTGTCAACGATCGGCACTTCCAGCGCCTGCAGGTGTTGCTCGATGACGCCCAGGCCAAGGGAGCAACCGTCATCAGTCTTGCACCGGACGGCGAAGCAGATGCCGATCCTGCGACCCGCCTGCTGGCACCGACGCTTGTACTGGATCCCGACGATACGATGCGCGTGATGCAGGAAGAAATCTTCGGGCCGGTCCTGCCGCTGGTGAACTGCCCGGATCTTGACCATGCCATCGACTACGTCAATGCCCATCCGCGTCCGCTGGCCGCGTACTACTTCGGCAGCGACGCAACGCGTCAAAAGCGCTTCACCGAACGCACCACCTCGGGTGCAGCAGTGATCAACGACACGCTGATCCACGCTTTTATCGAGGATCTGCCGTTTGGCGGTATCGGCCCTTCCGGCATCGGCGCCTACCACGGCATCCATGGGTTCCGGCGTTTCAGCCACGCCAAGGCCGTGGTGATGCAGAGCCCGGACGGGACCTCCAGCCTGGCGCTGCGCGCGCCCTATGCCGACAAGCAGAAAGCGGTCGAGGCACAGCTGAGCGAATGATTTTTTCCTGGGCGGAGCACACCGCCCTTCGTAAACCTACGGAGCTGAATACCATGAAGATTTTCTACAAGACCCGCGCCACCGCCGTCGGCGGCCGTTCCGGCCGCACCACGCTGGACGATGGCAGCCTCGCGCTGGATATGGCCATGCCGGGGTCCGGCAAGGCTGGCGTCAACCCCGAGCAACTGTTTGCCATGGGTTACGCCGCCTGCTTCGACAACGCGCTGCCGGTGGCGGCCAAGCAACTGAAGCTGGCACCTACTGCCACCAAGACCTCGGTCGAGGTCGGCATCGGCCAGAACGCCGAGGGCGGCTACAGCCTGGACATCGACCTGTATGTGGAAGTCCAGGGCCTGAGCGAAGCCGACGCGCAGAAGCTGGTGGAAACCACCCACCAAGTCTGCCCGTACTCGAACGCCACCCGCGGCAACGTCGACGTGCGCCTGCACACCAGCGTCGCCTAAGCGACGGTAGGCCTACGAGGAGAAACACCATGACAGTAAAAGCCTATGGCACCCATGCCGCTGACACGCCGCTGGCGGCGCTCGACATTGTTCGCCGCGAGCCGGGGCCGCACGACGTCAAGATCGACATCGCCTACTGCGGCGTCTGCCATTCCGACCTGCACCAGGCCCGCAACGAGTGGGCCAACACGCTGTACCCCTGCGTGCCCGGGCACGAAATCGTCGGCCACGTTTCGGCCATCGGCAGTGCAGTGACCAAGTTCAAGATCGGCGACACGGTCGGCGTCGGCTGCCTGGTCGACAGTTGCCATCATTGCCCGGCCTGCGACGCGGGCCTGGAGCAGTATTGCGAGCACGGCCAGGTCTTCACCTACAATGGCCCGACGCATGATGCGCCCGGCCACACCCTGGGCGGCTATTCGCAGCAGATCGTAGTCAAGGACGACTTCGTCCTGAAGGTTTCGCACCCCGAGGCGCAACTGGCCGCCGTGGCGCCGCTGTTGTGCGCCGGCGTCACCACCTGGTCGCCGTTGCGCCACTGGAAGGTCGGTCCTGGCCAGAAAGTGGGCATCGTGGGTATCGGCGGGCTTGGCCACATGGGCATCAAGCTGGCACATGCCCTGGGCGCACACACCGTGGCCTTCACCACCAGCGAGAGCAAGCGCGCCGCTGCGCTGGAACTGGGCGCCGACGAAGTCATTGTCTCGCGTAACGCTGAAGAGATGGCGGCGCACGCCAACAGTTTCGACTTCATCCTCAACACGGTCGCAGCCAGCCACGACCTCGACGCCTTCACTGGCCTGCTCAAACTCGACGGCACCATGACCCTGGTCGGCGTACCCGAGCACCCGCACCCGTCGCCGAGCATCGCCAATCTCATCTTCAAGCGCCGCAGCATCGCCGGCTCGCTGATCGGCGGCATCGCCGAGACCCAGGAGATGCTCGACTTCTGCGCCGAGAAAGGCATCGTCGCCGAGATCGAGATGATCGCCATCCAGCAGATCAACGACGCCTACGAGCGCATGCTCAAGAGCGACGTGAAGTACCGCTTCGTGATCGACAGCGCGAGCCTGGCCGCCGCCTGAGGCGAAACAGCCTAACCGTTGCGGGCCGCTTCCCGGCGAGGCGGCCCGCGCGAAGCAACAGGAGATTCCAGATGAAAGCCATCGTGACACGCAGCCCCGGCGGCCTGGACTGCCTCGAACTACGCGAACTCCCCGACCCCGGCCAGCCTGGTCCAGGTCAGGTCCGTGTGAAGCTGCACGCCAGCTCGCTCAACTTCCACGATCTGCTGGTCGCCAACGGCGGCATCCCCGCCGCCGACGGACGGGTACTACTATCCGACGCCGCCGGCGTCGTCGAAGAGGTGGGCGAAGGCGTGAATGAGTTCAAGCCCGGCGACCACGTCGTCTCCGGCTTCTTTCCGCAATGGACCGACGGCCTGCCGTTCGCCGCGGTCGGCAACTTTCAGGGCACGCCGGGCGACGGCATCGACGGCTACGCCACCGAAGTCGCGGTGCGCGCAGCCGCCGACTTCACCCTGGCGCCGCGCGGCTGGAGCCACGCCGAGGCGGCGACCATCACCACCGCCGGGCTGACCGCCTGGCGCGCCCTGGTGGCCGACGGCCCGCTCAAGGCCGGCGAGAGCGTGCTGGTTCTGGGTAGCGGCGGGGTTTCGGTGGCGGCGCTGCAAATCGCAAAAGCGATGGGCGCGAGCGTGATTGCCACCTCCTCGTCGGATGAAAAGCTCGAACGTCTGCGCTCGCTCGGCGCCGACCACCTCATCAATTACCGCCGCACGCCGCAATGGGGCAAGCGGGTGCTGGAGATCACCGGCGGGCGCGGCGTCGATCACGTCGTGGAAGTCGGCGGCCCGGGCACGCTGGCACAGTCCATTCATGCGGTGCGCGTGGGCGGTCATATCGCGCTGATCGGCGTATTGACCGGCCGAGGCGGCGAGGTGCCGACTGCCGTATTGATGGCCAGGCAGGCACGCCTGCAGGGCCTGATCGTCGGCAGCCGGCGCCTGCAGCAGGAGTACGTGGCGGCGCTGGAGCAGACCGGCATCCACCCGGTGATCGACCGCAGCTTCCCGTTGGAGCAGCTTGCTGAGGCTTTCCGCTACCAGGAGAGCGGCCGCCATTTCGGCAAGGTCGTGGTGGATATCTGATCACCCAAGCCCTGTCCGTCCAGCTGCGCTGGCGGACGCGGCGCCCGGGACGCGCCCGGCTGCATACCGGACCCGGGCGTGGATATTTGAAGAGAGGAATGACATGACCGAACACGTCCTGTCGGTCGCATTGGACGATGCCTACCGGCTGATCACCCATGGTCCGACCGTCCTTGTGTCGGCCCGCCACAGTGGAGTCGACGACGTCATGGCCGCCGCCTGGGCCTGTGCGTTGGATTTTTCGCCACCCAGGCTGACCGTGGTGCTGGACAAGATCACACGAACGCGCGAACTGATTGAGGCCAGCGGTGAATTCGTCATCCAGATTCCAACTGTCGCGCAAGCGCGGCTGGTGCACGAGGTAGGCTCCCGGAGCCTGCATCAGGATCCGGACAAGCTCCAGAACTGCGGCGTGGAGCTCCTGCGCTTCGACGGCTTCGACCAACCCTTCGTGGCCGGAGCTTCGGCCTGGCTGGCGTGCCGGCTCATCCCGGAAGTGCGCAATCAGGAGACCTATGACTTGTTCATCGGCGAGGTGGTCGGCGCCTGGGCGGACGCGCGGGCGTTCAGCGATGGCCGCTGGCGCTACGAGCATGCCGACCCGGTCTGGCGCAGCTTGCATCATGTCGCCGGCGGGCATTTCTATACCATCGGCGATGCCCTGGACGTGCCTTTAACGCAACGCTAAACCTTTGGTCGCCCAGGTGGAGCGGCAACTGCCGCACCTCCGTAAAGTGCCCACCGATTACAGGAGAAAAGCATGAAGTCACGTGCTGCCGTCGCCTTCGGGCCAGGCAAACCGCTTGAAATCGTCGAGATCGACGTCGCTCCACCAAAGGCCGGTGAAGTTCTGGTCAAGATCACCCATACCGGCGTCTGCCACACCGACGCCTTCACCCTGTCGGGCGACGACCCCGAGGGCCTCTTCCCTGTCGTGCTGGGCCATGAAGGCGCCGGTATCGTGGTCCAGGTCGGCGAAGGCGTCACCAGCGTCAAGCCGGGCGACCATGTGATCCCGCTCTACACCGCCGAATGCGGCGAGTGCCTATTCTGCAAGTCGGGCAAGACCAATCTGTGTGTGGCCGTGCGCGCCACCCAGGGCAAGGGCGTGATGCCGGACGGCACCACGCGCTTTTCCTACAACGGCCAGCCGATCTATCACTACATGGGCTGCTCGACTTTCAGCGAATACACCGTCGTCGCGGAGGTTTCGCTGGCGAAAGTCAATCCGCAGGCCAATCCGGAACACGTCTGCCTGCTGGGTTGCGGCGTCACCACCGGCATCGGTGCGGTGCATAACACTGCGAAAGTGCAACCCGGCGACTCGGTCGCAGTGTTCGGCCTGGGCGGCATCGGTCTGGCGGTGATTCAGGGTGCGCGCCAGGCCAAGGCCGGGCGCATCATCGCCGTGGACACCAATCCGTCCAAGTTCGAGCTGGCACGCACCTTTGGCGCGACCGATTGCATCAATCCCAGGGATTTCGACAAGCCCATCCAGCAGGTCATCATCGAGATGACCGGCTGGGGCGTCGACCACTCCTTCGAATGCATCGGCAACGTCAACGTGATGCGCGCGGCGCTGGAGTCAGCCCATCGCGGCTGGGGTCAGTCGGTCGTTATCGGCGTGGCTGGCGCCGGACAGGAGATCAGCACCCGCCCGTTCCAGTTGGTCACTGGCCGACGCTGGCTTGGCACCGCCTTCGGCGGGGTCAAGGGCCGCTCGCAGCTGCCGGGCATGGTCGAAGACGCCATGAAGGGCGAAATCGACCTCGCGCCGTTCGTCACCCACACCATGCCCCTCGATGAGATCAACGAAGCCTTCCACCTGATGCATGAAGGCAAGTCGATCCGCAGCGTGGTGCATTACTGACCCGGAATCCCCCGGTTATTTAT
>NZ_JAOCLC010000052.1:0-36320 GCF_029845105.1 Stenotrophomonas sp. GD03654
GGTGACCGTCTCCACCACTTCCAGGCCGTAGCCGGCCAAGCCGATCTGGCGGCGCGGCGTGCCCAGCACGCGCAGCTTGCCCAGGCCCAGGTCGGACAGGATCTGCGCACCGGCACCATTGCGGCGCCACTGGCCCACATCCTTGTCCTTGCCCGGCACCACCGGCGCCGGCTGCTGGCGCAGACGAGCCAATAGCGCTTCGCCGTCGCGCGGGGCCGACAGCACCACCATCACGCCGCTGCCTTCCGCGGCGATCGCGCGCAGGGCATCGGTGGCAGCCACGCCGAAGTCATCACGGCGCCAGTGCAGCAGGTCGGCCAGCGGGTTTTCCACCTGCACGCGCACCAGGGTGGGCGTGTCCGCATCCGGGGTGCCGCGGACCAAGGCGAAATGCAGGTCGTGGGCGATGCGGTCGCGGTAGGTGACCAGCTTGAACGGGCCGAACTCGGTCTCGATCTCGCGTTCGTCCACGCGCTCGACGGTCTTTTCGGTGGCCAGGCGGTAGGCGATCAGGTCGGCGATGGAGCCCATCTTCAGGCCGTGCTCGCGGGCGAACACTTCCAACTCCGGGCGGCGCGCCATGCTGCCGTCCGGGTTGAGGATCTCCACCAGCACGCCGGCCGGTTCCAGCCCGGCCAGCATGGCCAGGTCGACGCCGGCTTCGGTGTGGCCGGCGCGGGTCAGCACGCCACCGGGCTGGGCGATCAGCGGGAAGATGTGGCCCGGCTGGTGCAGGTCCGACGGCTTGGCATTGGGCTTCACCGCAGTGCGGATGGTGTGCGCGCGGTCGTGTGCCGAGATACCGGTGGTCACGCCCTCGGCCGCTTCGATGCTGACGGTGAAGTTGGTCTGGAACTGCGCGGTATTGGCCTGCACCATCGGCGCCAGGCCGAGGTCGGCGGCGCGGGTGCGGGTGAGCGGCAGGCACACCAGGCCGCGGCCATGGGTGACCATGAAGTTGATGTCGCTGGCCTTGACCAGCTCGGCGGCCATGATGAGGTCGCCTTCGTTCTCACGGTCTTCGTCATCGACGATGACGACCATGCGGCCGAGGCGGATGTCTTCCAGGATGTCGGGAATGGGGGCGAAGTTCATGGGGTATCTCCCTGTGGGTGCTGACCGTTGGTCGGCACTCCGATCAACCGCTCGACATAACGAGCGACCAGATCGATTTCCAGGTTGATCGCGCTGCCCACGCCGGTGGCGGAGAACGCGGTATTGGCCACGGTGTGCGGGATCAGCGCCACTTCAAAGCCTTTGTCGTCCACTTCGTTGACGGTGAGGCTGACGCCGTCCACGCAGATCGAGCCCTTCTTGGCGATGTAACGGCGCAGGGCGGCCGGCGCGGCGAAACGCCAGCGCTGGGCACGCGCATCTTCATGGATCGACAGGACCTGGCCGAGGCCGTCGACGTGGCCGCTGACCAGATGGCCGCCGAGGCGGTCGGTCGGGCGCATGGCACGTTCGAGGTTGATGACCGCACCTTCGGCCAGCTGGCCGAGCGTGGTCAGGCCCAGGGTCTCGGTGGACGCATCGGCCTGGAAGCTGCCGGCGTCGAATGCGATGACGGTGAGGCAGACGCCGTTGATGGCGATGCTCTCGCCCATCTGCACGTTGTCGAACGGCAGATTCCCGACATTGAAAGTAAAGCGGACATCGCCGCCGATGGATTCGCGTGCGGCCAGACGGCCGACGCCTTCGATGATTCCAGTAAACAAGTAACGTTCTCCGCGAAAAGTGAGCGAAAAACGCCGCAAGGCAAACAGGCGGGCGCAGGGCCGCAAAGGCCCTGTGGCACCGTCTTCTTTCATCCGGACTATACCGTCGGCTCCGGCATTGGACCGGATCTGCTGACCCCCGACGGTAAGGCCGGGGCGCTCGCGGGCTCGTGCTTGCGCACCTACCGCCGGTGGGGAATTGCACCCCGCCCTGAAGACGTTTGTATACCGGCGAACCGGCCCGCGTAGTGTACCAGCCTGGGCTGAACGGGGCCGGCAACCCCTCGCAGCCTGTGACGGCCGTCGCTCGCATTTTGTAAAACTTTCATTAAAATCGCTCACCGGACGACATGAGGTCGCCACGGGCTGCCCGGAGGGCCGGCCCGCCAATGGACTGAAATTCACAGGAATTCCCATGCGCAAGATCCTGATCGTGGCCGCCCTGCTGGCCGCCGCCCCGTTCTCGGCTTCGGCCGACGCCCTGAGCTACACCTACGTCGAAGGCGGCTGGACGCAGGTCAAGACCAACGACGACCTGCTGGATGACCCGAAGGTCGACGGCGGCTACCTGCGTGGCTCGGTCGCCCTGTCCGAACAGGTCCATGTGTTCGGTGGCTGGACCTACGCCAGCAAGTCGTACAACTACGACTACGGCTCCTACAAGCTGAAGCTGAACCAGCCGGAGCTGGGCATCGGCTACCACATGCCGTGGACCGACCGCGTCGACTTCACCGCTGACGCGGCCTGGGTCCGCCAGCAGGCCGAAATCACCGTCAACTCCGATTTCTACGGCCGCCTGCGCAACAAGGACCACACCAACCTGGGCCGCGTCACCGTGGGCCTGCGTGGCAAGCCGTCGCGCATGACCGAAGCCTGGGTCAAGACCGGCTACATGGACGGCGGCAACAACTTCAAGGGCACCTGGGTCGGCACCCTGGGTGGCCAGATCAACTTCACCAAGACCTGGGGTCTGGTGGGCGAGATCTCCGGCTACCGCGATGTCACCCAGTACTCGGCCGGCGTCCGCGCCAGCTTCTGATCCAACGATCGCTCCTCGTCGTGCGATCGAACGGGCCCCGCAAGGGGCCCGTTTTTTTTGTCCACTGCACACCGTCACCTGGCTGCACCGCGCCATCGAAAGTGTGGGCAGATGCGCTAGGCTTGCGCGCCTCTGGAACAGGAAAACACCGTCATGAAGACTCCCGCCCGTACCCTTCTGGCCAGCGTGCTGCTGTGCGCCCCGCTGATTGCCAGCGCTGCACCGGCCCAACTGACGCCCGAGCAGGCCTTCGACCTGTATGCACGCGTGCTGCTGGAAGACGACGCAGCCGCCACGCGCACGCTCAACGACGCACTGAAGCCGGCGTTCGAGGGCCAGGATGCCGTGACCCCCAACCCGGGTGCGCTGGCCAAGGCATTGGCCGAACCCTGGCAGACCGTACTGGCCAGCACCGGCGCCAAGGTCGACGCTGCGGCCACTGAAGCGCTGTATGCCAAGGCGCTGCGTGATTCGAAGTGCCGCGCGACCAAGAGCGTGATCGAAGACAACGAATACGTTGAAGACCAGAAGCTGGCGCGCATCACCTACAGCTGCCAGCTGCCGGACCTGGGCAAGGTCCGCCCGCTGTTCGCCGCCAGCCTGGCCGACGATGCCAGCCCGGCCTCGCGCAAGCAGTTCACCGATGCCTATGCCCAGGCACTGCAGAGTGGCGCGCGCGTGCCGGTCAGCGGCACCTTCACCCTGTACCCGGCCAAGGACAACGGTTACTGGTACAGCGGCAACTTCGATGACCTGGTGGGCACCGTGGCCGGTGCGCTGGCACCGTTCGAGGACTGGATGCAGGACGCGCAGGCAGCCAACGCGCCGAAAGTGACCGGCGTACCCGGCTGCGACCTGCTGCTGCAGCAGCACCGCGCCTGCGTGGCGAAGATCGCACCCGACCAGATCAGCGGCGTGGACGCAATGGCCGAGGAACTGAAGGCCAAAGCACAGGTGAAGTCGACCGATGAGATGACGCAGGAGTGCAAGGCACTGCGCCCTATCGCCGAGATGATGTGGACCGACGAGTGCAGCTGAGGTGGTTTCGCTGAAACACCTGGGGCTGGCCGCACTGCTGGCCCCTTGCAGTGCAATGGCCGCTGCCGAAGCGGCATCGCCCGCAGAGTTGTTCGATCTGCATGCACAGGTGATCGTGCATGGCGATGCCCTCGCGCAGAAGGCGCTGGCCGCGCAGCTGGAGATGGATGACGCGCCAGCCTTCGTTGCCGCGTTGACGGCTGCAAGCCAACTGGATGAAGCCCCCGAGCTCGCTGGATCGCCGGCTGCTGCACAGGCCCTGCGCGAGCGGCAGGCCTCTGCACAGTGCAAGGCCGATGGCGTGCGCTGGCCGCAGGGCCATGACGGCGACGTCGCAGAAGTGGCGTATCACTGCCGGCTTCCGGATCTGTCAGGCCTGCTTCCGCTCTATCGCCAGCACCGCGTGCCCTTCAACGGGCCGCATCCACCGCAGATGTCCCCACCTCTGGCGGCCGCCTACACGACGGCGATGCACAACGCGCCCGATCGCGTGCGCAGCGGCACACTGATCTTCCAGCGCACTGGCGGCCACCGCGCATGGCGCGTGCGCGATCCGAGCCCGCTGATCGCGCTGGTGGCCGACGCCTTCCTGCCGTTCTTCGAATGGAACGAGCATCTGCCGGATGATTCCGGGTAGCACTGGGCCGCATCTCGGCTCACGGTCGCGGATGACGACTGCATCCGCATTTTCAGAACCGTTGCATGGCCCCGCGTGGCCTGCGTGGTCAATGCTGTTGCCCTGTTCCACCGGGGCACCCTTCGATTGCCTTCGAGTCAAGCCAGCTGAGCGACAGGCAGCTGGATGCGTGGATGAGCGAGGACGACGACTGCCACGCGCTCCTGAAGTATCACGATCAGTGTGCCGTGCTGGTGCAGGCGGATGAGTACGACGACGGTTTCACCCGTCACCAGCTGCGGTTGAAGGCTAGGCAACTGCCGGGCGAGGCACTGGGCACGTACTGCCGCGACCTGCATGTGCTGTGGAAGCAGCAATGGAAAGGACAATGCCCCGTCGGCGAAGACGACGAAGAAGGCGCCTGATGTCGGCGGAACAGCCTTCGCCGGGTCATTGCCTCACGGGCGCAGCAGCAGCCTGATGTCCTCGCCCACTTGCCGCTGATCGATCACACGCAGGCGACGCTGCTGGTCCATGGCGTCGATGCCGAGACCGGCCAGCAACGGGCGTCCGTTGTCGCCCAGCAACGTGGGGGCCTGGTACAACAGCAGTTCGTCCACCCAGCCGCCGCGCAGCAGCGCACCGGCCAAGGTGGCGCCGGCTTCGGTATGCACTTCGTTGATGCCGCGCTCGGCCAGCAGCGCCAGCACCGCGCCCAGATCCAACCGCCCCTCTGCGCTGGGAATGCTGGCAAATTCTGCGTCGGCCGCGTCCGGTGCGCTCACCGCTGCATCGTGCAGGTACAGCGTCGGTGCCCCGCCCTCGCGTACACGGCTGCATTCGAGCGAACGTAGCCGCGAATCGAGCACCACGCGCAGCGGTGGCATCACCTCGGTATTGGCCAGGCGCACGGTCAGCATCGGGTCGTCGGCCAGCACCGTGTAGGCGCCGGTGAGAATCGCACCGGCACGCGCACGCCAGTGCTGCACGTCTTCGCGCGCGGCCGACCCGGTGATCCACTTGGAGCTGCCATCGGCCATCGCGGTGCGGCCATCGAGGCTCGCCGCCAGCTTCACCCGCAGCCACGGTCGATTGCGCTCCACGCGTGACAGGAAACCCTTGTTGATCTCACGCGCCTGCGCCGCCATCAGTCCTTCGGCGACCTCGATGCCGGCATTGCGCAGCAGATCAAAGCCACCGCCATCGACTTTCGGGAACGGATCGCGCATCGCCGCGACCACGCGCGACACGCCCGCCTCGATCAGCGCCAACGCGCAGGGCGGCGTACGCCCGTAGTGCGCGCAGGGTTCCAGGGTGACGTAAGCAGTGGCACCGCGGGCCTCGCTGCCGGCCTCGCGCAGCGCGAACACTTCGGCGTGCGGTCCACCGGCGCGCTGGTGCCAGCCCTGCCCGACCACGCGTTCGCCATGGGCGATCACGCAGCCGACCATCGGGTTCGGGCGGGTGGTATAGGCAGCGCGCTCGGCCAGGCGCAGCGCGTTGGCCATGTGCAGGTGGTCGAGGACGGAGAACGGGGTGGTCATGCGGCCATGGTAACGCTGCCGGTGGTGGTGTAGATCCATGCCATCAGTGCCAACCAAGGTTGGCACCCACCAGAGCAAAGGAGATCCATGCCATCAGTGCCAACCAAGGTTGGCACCCACCAGAGCGAAGGAGATCCATGCCGTCGGTGCCAACCAAGGTTGGCACCCACCAAGGCAGAGGCGGTCAGCCCTTCTTCTTCTTGGTCAGGGCAATCACGTCGCCCAGCAGCTGCAGCTGTTCGGTACTGGAAGGCAGGTCGCGTTCAAGCTTCTCGATCTCCTCGCGGAAATCGGCCACGTCCTCGAAGCTGCGATAGACCGAAGCGAAGCGCACATAGCCGACATGGTCGAGCTTGCGCAGTTCGTTCATCACGAACTCGCCGACCTTGATCGAGGGCACTTCGCGCTCGCCGCTGATGCGCAGCTGGTGGACCACCGCACGCACCGCCGCTTCGATCTTGTCTTCGGCCACGGCACGCTTCTGCAGCGCGCGGTCGAAGCCTGCACGCACCTTGCGCTGGTCGAACGCCTCGCGGGTGCCATCGCTCTTGACGATGGCGGGCAGCTTCAACTCCACCGTTTCCATGGTGCTGAAGCGTTCGCCGCAGGCTTCGCATTCACGCCGACGACGGATCGTCGCGCCGTCTTCGGAGACGCGCGAGTCGATGACCCGGGTATCGGCATGTTGGCAGAAGGGGCAGTGCATGGAACGCCTGGCTCAGGGAGTACCTATTGCCACGGTCATGGCAGCGTCGCAAAGGTACCTGAGAAAGGGCCCCGCAGCAAATGCTGTCTGCGCGGAAGTGCCTGCATTTCGGCCGAACAGAGCCTCCAGCGCGGTCAGCGCTGCGCGTTCAACCAGGTGCCGGCGCCGCCGAGGCCGCGCGTGCCCAGCGCAACCACGCCAGGTGCCCGGCCATCACCAGCAGCGGCGGGCCAAAGCCGAGGAAGGCCAATGTAGAGACTTCCCCGTGCTTGAAGGTGAAGTACAGCGTGGCGGCAACGACGCCCAACGCGGCCAGCGCCCCCACCCCCAGCCCTACCCAGGCAACAACCGGGGAGTGGCGCAGGCCGGTGACACCGCGCCACAGGAACAGGCCGCTCAGCCACAACCAGGACAACGCGCCCAGGATTCCGGCCGACGACCACAGCAGCAACAGCCTGTGCTCGTCGCCCGTCAGGTACTTGCCGTCCCATACGACCATCAACCCCAGCACGGCACCCGTGCCGCCTGCCGCCACGGTGGGCAGGCCCACCAGCAGGCCGGCGATCGCCATCCAGCGTTTGTGCAGACGCTCATCCATGCGTTCGATCTCCTTCCATGGGCCACGTCATGCGCGGCATTTGATCCACACCAGCATCGCAGCCGGCACAAGCATCGACGGGCCCAATAGCAACACGCCGATGCCTTCGGCATGCACGGCGACGCCCCACCACAGCGCCAGCCCCAGCGGGGGCAAGGCGGCGAGACCGCCCGCCAGCAGCATCCACCACCAGAGGCGGTGCACGTGCAGCCCGGCACGCCCCTGCAGCAGAAAACCCGCGCTGAGCCACAACCAGGCCAGGCAGCCGGCAATGCCGGCCAGGCCCCACAGCGGCATCACCGTCACCGAGGCCAGCGTGCCATGACCGAACTGGCCCAGCCCCATCAGCAGCAGCATCGTCGCCGCCGCGCCGCCCATCACCAGGCTGGGCAGGCCAAACAGCACCGCCAGCGCGGTGTACAGATACTTGAGGTGGCGCTCATCCATGCGCGGCATTCCTGCTGGCGGGGTCAGAGCCCTTCCCTGCGGGAAGGGATCCGACCCCACTCCCTGATCAGCCGTAGACCGGGTACTTGCGGCACTGCGCACTGACGGCGTCGCGCACGCGGGCGATGACAGCGTCGTCGTTCGGCGCGTCGAGCACGTCGGCGATCCAGTTGGCCAGGTCCACGCAGTCCTGTTCGACGTAACCACGGGTGGTCACCGCCGGGGTGCCCAGGCGCAGGCCCGAGGTGACGAACGGCGAACGCGGGTCGTTCGGCACCGAGTTCTTGTTGACGGTGATGTGGGCCTTGCCGAGCGCGGCTTCCGCATCCTTGCCGGATACGTCCTTGCCGATCATGTCCACCAGCATC
This sequence comes from Stenotrophomonas sp. GD03654, assembly GCF_029845105.1. Lineage (NCBI taxonomy): Bacteria > Pseudomonadati > Pseudomonadota > Gammaproteobacteria > Lysobacterales > Lysobacteraceae > Stenotrophomonas > Stenotrophomonas sp. GD03654. The sequence goes on from NZ_JAOCLC010000052.1 coordinate 8,075, forward strand.
AGGTGGTTCTGGGTGCCGCCGGAAACGATCTTGTAACCGCGCGCGATGAGCGTGTTGGCCATCGCCTGGGCGTTCTTCACCACCTGCTGCTGGTAGGCCTTGAAGCCCGGTTCCAGCGCTTCCTTGAAGGCCACGGCCTTGCCGGCGATGACGTGCATCAGCGGGCCGCCCTGGATGCCCGGGAACACGATCGACTGCAGCTTCTTGACCAGGTCTTCGTCGGCGCCCTTGGCGACGATGATGCCGCCACGCGGGCCGCGCAGGGTCTTGTGGGTGGTGGAGGTGACCACGTGGGCGTGTTCCAGCGGGCTCGGGTAGACGCCCGCAGCCACCAGACCGGCAACGTGCGCCATGTCCACGAACAGGTAGGCACCGACCTTGTCGGCGATGGCGCGGAAGCGCGCCCAGTCGATCACCTGCGAGTAGGCCGAGAAGCCGGCCACGACCATCTTCGGCTTGTGTTCCAGGGCCAGGCGCTCGACTTCGTCGTAATCGATCAGGCCCTGGTCGTTCACACCGTACTGCACGGCGTTGAACAGCTTGCCCGAGGCGTTGACCTTGGCACCGTGGGTGAGGTGGCCGCCGTGGGCCAGGCTCATGCCGAGGATGGTGTCACCCGGCTGCAGCAGGGCGAAGTACACGGCCTGGTTGGCCTGCGAACCGCTGTGCGGCTGCACGTTGGCGTAGTCGGCGCCGAACAGCTGCTTCAGGCGGTCGATCGCCAGCTGCTCGGCGATGTCCACGTATTCGCAGCCACCGTAGTAGCGCTTGCCCGGGTAGCCTTCGGCGTACTTGTTGGTCAGCTGGCTGCCCTGGGCTTCCATCACCGCCGGGCTGGTGTAGTTCTCGCTGGCGATCAGCTCGACGTGGTCTTCCTGGCGCTGGGTTTCAGCGGCGATGGCCTTGGCCAGTTCGGGATCGTAGGATTCGATGCGGACGTCACGCGGGAACATCGGGTACTCCAGCAGGCAGGGAAAAGGGGGTACGGCTCAGCCCCCGATTGTAGCCCCGCACCGGCCCGCTGGGGCCGAAACAGCCGGGGCCGGCATCCCCGAAGGAATCCGGCCCCGTATGGTTTCGACTGCGCTGCCCCGGCGTACCGGTGGTGCCTCGCCATGCGTGGATGTGGCTGTCGCCTCAGCGGTTGTTGAGCACGTACTGGGCGATCACGCCGGTGGCGATGGCGACCAGCAGCATGTTGCCGCGGTCATCGCGGATCCACTGGTGCCCGTACGGCGGGCGGCGCAGGTTGTAGCGCGGGTAGTCGTTCACCACGTAGATCGGGCCGCGGTAGTAGTCGCGGTAGCGGTGTCCGACCTTCCAGCCATAGCCCGGGCCGTAGGCCGGTCGATAGACCACGCGCGGCGGTGCCGGGCGGTAGTAGCGGTCATGGTCGCGGTGCCAGTCGCGGCGGTCGCGTTCCCAGTCACGACGGGCCTCGCGGCGGTCGCGCTCCCAGTCGCGGCGGTCCTGGCGCCACTCACGGCGATCCTCCCGCCACTCACGGCGGTCGTGGTCGCGGCGATGGTCGTTGTCGGCGAAGGCCGGGGCCACGGCGCCCAGCGCCAGCACAGAGGCCACGGCGCCGGCCATTACTCGATTGATGCGCATGTCAGACCTCTGCTCGGGTGGGTGGTGAGCTCATATTGCGCAACCGATCTGAACCGTTTCCGGCTGGAAACGCTTCCCGTTGCAGGACTGTGACCCAGTATTCAGGCCACGGCCAGCCCGGCGGCGCTTCCCGGGCGCGGCCCGGAACCGGTTCCGGCTATAATTGGCGGTATTCCATTTCAGTCTGTGCCCGCTGCCGCAACGGGATCTTCCCGTGACGGACCGGGCGCAGGGCCGCGCCTACGGAGACCGCATGTCCTCGCAATACATCTACACCATGAACCGCGTGTCCAAGGTGGTTCCGCCCAAGCGGCAGATCATCAAGGACATCTCGCTGTCCTTCTTCCCGGGCGCGAAGATCGGCCTGCTGGGCCTCAACGGCGCCGGCAAGTCCACCGTGCTGAAGATCATGGCCGGCGTGGACACCGATTTCGAGGGCGAAGCCCGCCCGCAGCCGGGCATCAAGGTCGGCTACCTGGCGCAGGAACCGGAACTGGACCCGACCAAGACCGTGCGTGAAGCGGTCGAGGAAGGCGTGGGCGAAGTGCTGCAGGCACAGGCCGCGCTGGACGCGGTGTACCTGGCCTACGCCGAAGAAGGCGCCGACTTCGACGCGCTGGCCAAGGAACAGGAGCGCCTGGAGGCGATCCTGGCCGCTGGCGACGCGCACACCCTGGAAAACCAGCTGGACGTGGCCGCCGATGCGCTGCGCCTGCCGCCGTGGGATGCCGTGGTCGGCAAGCTGTCCGGTGGTGAAAAGCGCCGCGTGGCGCTGTGCCGCCTGCTGCTGCAGAAGCCGGACATGCTGCTGCTCGACGAACCGACCAACCACCTCGACGCCGAGTCGGTGGAATGGCTGGAACAGTTCCTGGCGCGCTATACCGGCACCGTGGTGGCGGTCACCCACGATCGCTACTTCCTGGACAACGCCGCCGAGTGGATCCTGGAACTGGACCGCGGCCGCGGCATTCCGTGGAAGGGCAACTACACCGACTGGCTGACCCAGAAGGATGAGCGCCTGAAGCAGGAAGACAACCAGGAAAAGGCCCGCCAGAAGGCGATCCAGAAGGAACTGGAATGGTCGCGCCAGAACGCCAAGGGTGGCCGTACCAAGGGCAAGGCCCGTCTGGCCCGTCTGGAAGAGCTGCAGTCGGTCGATTACCAGAAGCGCAACGAGACCAATGAAATCTTCATCCCGCCGGGCGAGCGCCTGGGCAATGCGGTGATGGAGTTCAAGAACGTGTCGAAGAAGTTCGGCGACCGCCTGCTGTTCGACAACCTGAGCTTCCTGGTGCCGGCTGGCGCCATCGTCGGCATCATCGGCCCGAACGGTGCCGGTAAGTCGACCCTGTTCAAGATGATCACCGGGCAGGAAAAGCCGGATACCGGCGAGATCGTGGTCGGCCCGACCGTGAAGCTGTCCTACGTGGACCAGAGCCGCGACGCGCTGGAAGGCAACCACAACGTCTTCCAGGAAATCGCTGGCGGCCTGGACATCCTCAACATCAACGGCATCGAGATCCAGTCGCGCGCCTACATCGGCCGCTTCAACTTCAAGGGCCAGGACCAGCAGAAGATGGTCGGTTCGCTGTCCGGTGGTGAGCGTGGCCGCCTGCACATGGCCAAGACCCTGCTGCAGGGTGGCAACGTGCTGCTGCTCGACGAACCGTCCAACGACCTGGACATCGAAACCCTGCGTGCGCTGGAAGATGCGCTGCTGGAGTTCCCGGGCAACACCTTCGTCATTTCGCATGACCGCTGGTTCCTGGATCGCATCGCGACCCACATCCTGGCGTTCGAAGGCGACTCGCACGTGGAGTTCTTCCAGGGCAACTACCGCGAGTACGAAGAAGACAAGCGCCGCCGCATGGGCGACGACGCGGCGCCGAAGCGCCTGCGCTTCAAGGCGCTGAAGTAAGGCAACCGGAAAGGCCGCGCTCGCGCGGCCTTTCTCATTTCGGTAGGTCACCACCGTTGGTGGTGACGCTTTGAAGTGTACCGACCAACGGTCGATACCCACGTTCTGCATTCGGGTAGGTCACGACCGTTGGTCGTGACACCTTATTGTCGCGAGAAGCCTCATGTCCCTGTTCGAGCGCCTGTTCCAGCTGCAGCAGCACGGCACCACCGTGCGCACCGAGCTGCTGGCCGGTGTCACCACCTTCCTGACGATGTCCTACATCGTCTTCGTGAACCCCGAGATCCTCGGCACCACCGGCATGGATGCGGGTGCAGTGTTCGTGGCCACCTGTCTGGCCGCAGCGCTGGGTTCGGCGGTGATGGCACTGGCCGCCAACTTCCCGGTCGGCATGGCACCGGGCATGGGCCTGAACGCATTCTTCGCCTTCACCGTGGTCGGTGCCGCCGGACTGCCGTGGCAGCAGGCATTGGGTGCGGTGTTCATCTCCGGCCTGGTGTTCCTGGTGCTGTCGCTGACCGGTGTACGCGCGTGGCTGGTGTCGGGCATTCCGTCGTCGCTACGCTCGGCCATCGTGGCTGGCATCGGCCTGTTCCTGGCGATCATCGCGCTGCAGAAGTCGGGCGTGATCGTCGGCAATGAAGACACGCTGGTGGCGCTGGGTCCGTTGAACACGGCGCCGCCGCTGCTGGCGCTGGCTGGCTTCCTGCTGATCGCGGTGCTGGAAGCGCGCCGCATCCGCGGTGCGATCCTGATCGGCATCCTGGCGGTGACCGGCGCTGGCTGGGCATTGGGCGATGTGCAGTACCAGGGCCTGGTCTCGCTGCCGCCGAGCCTGGCACCCACCTTCCTGCAGCTGGACCTGCCGGGCCTGCTGCACCATGACGGCGGCGCACCCATCGCAGTACTGCTGCAGGTGGTGCTGGTGTTCGTGCTGGTGGAAGTCTTCGATGCCACCGGCACGCTGTACGGCGTGGTCGGTCGTGCCGGCCTGCTGAAGCTGCCAGGTGCGCAGAAGCGTTTCGGCCGCGCGCTGCTGGCCGACAGTACCGCCATTGTGGCCGGCTCGATGCTCGGCACCAGCAGCACCACCGCCTTCGCTGAAAGCGCCTCGGGCGTGCAGGTGGGTGGGCGGACCGGCCTGACCGCACTGGTGGTGTCGGCACTGTTCCTGGCCGCGTTGCTGTTCTCGCCGCTGGCGGCGATGGTGCCCAGCTATGCCACCGCACCCGCGCTGCTGTTCGTGGCCGGCCTGATGCTGCGCGAACTGGTGGAAGTGGACTGGAGCGACCTGACCGAATCGGTGCCGGCCGCGCTGTGTGCGCTGGCGATGCCGTTCACCTACTCGATTGCCAACGGCCTGGCGTTCGGTTTCATTGCCTATGCCGCGCTGAAGGCCGGTACCGGGCGTTGGCGCGAAGTGCATCCGGCGGTGTGGCTGGTGGCGGTGCTGTTCACCCTGCGCTATGCGTTGGAATGATGCCTGGCTGAGGGTCGGAGCCCATTGCCGTGCAATGGGATCTGCCCCCCGCAGTACTGCTGCTACCAGCGCGGCTGCAGCCGACCGTCGGCGGCGAAACGCCAGCGTCCTTCAGCCCAGCCCAAGCCGAACAGGGCCAGCATCTGCGAGTAATAGGCCGGTGCATCAGCACGCTGCTGTTCGGCGCTGGGCAGGCTGGCCCGCAGCGACTGCGCGTGCTCCGCGTCGCCCTGCGCGATCAGATACGGTAGCAAGGCCGCACGGAATCCGTAGTTGCCTTCGCCCTGCCCCTGGCCACTGCGGGTGTCGATCTTTTCCCACATCGGCGCACCACTGCGCAGGCGCTGCAGCGGCCCGGGCAGGGCCGCCAGCTGCGTGCGGAACAACGGATCGCGCGGCGAGGTCATGCCTGCCCAGGTGTAGCAGCGGATCGCATCGTAGCTGCCGACCGCACCGCGCACCGGATCGACGACGAAGCGATTGCCTTTCCAGGCCGCCCAGTCCGGTGCAAACCCGTGCGGGCTGCTCTGCTGCAACAGCTGCACGCTGTTGCGCGCCAGTGCCTGCCACGGCCCGCCGCGATTCTCCACCGCAAAGCGGCGCAGCAGCGGCAGTGGCAGATAGCTGGGGTTGACCCGCGTGGCGTCCCCTTCGATGAATCCCTGTGGGCCCGGCAACAGCATCGGGCCGAGCCCAGGCAGGTCCACGATCTCGCGTGCCCGCACCTGCGCGAGCATGCCCTCGGCGATGGCCTTCAGCGCGGGACGGCGCCACAGCCGCGCGCCTTCCAGCAGCGCATAGGCCAGCCAGAGATCGGAGTCCGAAGCCGGGTTGCCATCCAGTATCCGCCACGCTCCGACGTCATCGCGTCCCCACAGCCAGGCGGGCAGGCGCTTGCCCATGTCGCCTTCGGCGAGGTTGTCCTGGGTCCAGCCCAGGATGCGGTCGAACAGCGCCTGGTCGTTGTCGACCAGGGCGAAGAACAAGGCATAGGACTGGCCTTCGGAGGTGCTGCGCTGATCGTCCTGGCTGCGATCGATCATGCGTCCATCACGGCTCAGGCTGCTGTCGAGCAGTACCTGCCACGCCGGCCAGCGCGGTGCGGGCGCGGCCAGCGCACTGCGCCAGCCAAGCAGCGGCAGCGTGGCGACCGCCTGCAGCAGGCGCCGTCGCCGCAGATCAGCGGAATTCGCCATAGGGCACCAATGGTGATACGGGCAGCGGCAGGTTCCCCTGCCAGGGCTTGAAGGTGTAGCGCAGGTAGAGCTGGAACGAATTCGGCGAGAAATCGCGGCTGCGCTGAAGGGTGCCGGCAGCGCCCAGCACGAGGTGGTCGCCGAGGCGGCGTTCCACCGCGCCGTACAGGCGGTACCCGGTACCCGTGCTGCTGCTGTCACCGGTGTACAGGCCGGCCTCGTCCAGCCGCAGCGGGCCGTACTGCGGCTCAAGCTGTGCAATCACGCGCTCGATCAAGGCCTGGTCGGGGAAACGGCTGATCGACGAGGTACGCGCACTGGACACACTGACCGAGCCATCCAGGCGCACCGACCACACGTCGTTGCGCCAGGCAAAGCTGACCGGCAGGCTCAGCGATGCATAGCGCTGCGGGCTGTAGTAGCCGCCCTGGCCCAGCGAGTAGCCGCCCAGGTCCTTCTGGTAGCGCCAATACATCGCGGTGGTACCCACATCCAGCCGCATGTCGGGGCGCTGGATCAGCTTGTGGTACCAGCCCACCATCGCGCGTGCGCGGGTGTTGTCGACCACATTGTGGCCAGTCAGCCGATGCCAGCTCCAGTTCGACCACACGCCATCGCGGCCACCCTGGTCGTAGCCGAGGCTGAAGGTCACGCCGTTGGCGGTGACGCCACCCCAGCTGACGCCACTGCGCGGATCGACCGCACCGGCCTGCGACAGCAGCGAATTGGTCATCGGCCGCCGCGACACCGTGGCCCCCCAGCCGAAGCGCCCGAGGTCACCATTGAGGGTTACACCGCCGAGCCAGTTGCCGACCACGTAGTTGGACGGGGTGTGGCCGATATCGAAGTTCCAGCGGTCATCCAGGGTGCGCCAGCCGACGGCGAAGCCGGCACCGGAGGTGCGCCGCTGGTGCACGAAACGGGTGCAGCCCGGTGCGCGCAGGCGGCTGTTGTCGGCCTGCAGCAGATCCAGGTCGCAGCTGCCGAAATCCTCGTCGTAGGCGCCGTTCCCTTCGGTCTGGAAGCGGCCGGCATCGAAGCTCACCTGCTCGATGCGCGCCCAGCCCAGGCCACCGGCGAACGGCGCGTCGAGATGCGCGATGCGGGTATCGCGCGACAGCCGCGAAATACCCGGGGTTCCGTCGCTACGGCGGCCGGTGTCCTGCATCACCGTCAGGGTGGGATTCTCCTGCTGGTACAGGGTCTCTACGTCGCTGCGCAGGCTGCGCCGCAACCAGTCATCGCCGGCCGTCTCGCGGCTGGCCAGGGTCAGCGCGCGGTTGTCGCGCGGCGTGGCCTGGCTGGAAGCCAACAGGCCGTTGTCGGCCATCGCCTGCGCGTACATGTCCAGCGCCTGCTGTGGATCATCGCGGCGCACCAGTCGTGCCGCGTCACGCCAGGACTGTGCATCGGGCCCGGTCTTGCGCGCCAGCAGCGCGCGCAGGATCGCCAAGGCCTTCCTGTCCTCGCGCAGGTCGGTCCAGATCGTGGCGAGCCGGCGCTGCTGGCCGATTTCGGCATCGTCCACTGCCGGCGGTGCGTCGTGCATCTGGCCGCGTGCGCTGGCCAGATCGCCGGTACCGATCCAGGCCTGCACCTGGCCCAGCTGCGCATCCACATTCCCCGGCTGTGCAGCAAGCACGCGCTGGTAGTAGTGCAGCGCCTGCGCGTGGTCGCCGCGCAGGCGCGCCCATTCGGCCATCAGCAGGTCGTTGTCGGTGCTGGGCGGTTGCTGCTGCAGCAGCGCGATGGCTTCGGCCTCCCTGCCCTGCGCACGCAGATCCCACAGATGATCGACCAGTTGCTGCCGCTGCAGGCGCGCCGACAGCGCGCGGATGTCATCGTCCCACTGCGCCTGCGGCAGCGCATCGAGCACCGCCAGTGCCTGCGGCAGCCGATCGGATCCCGACAGAAAGAGCGCCTGCGCGTAGCGCGCTTCGGCACTGTCGTTGTGCGTGGCCATGTCGGCCACCACCGCGTCAGCTTCGTCCTGCCGGCCGGCGGTGCGCAGCTCGTTGCCCAGCGCGTAGGCCAGCCATGCATCGCCCGGCAGTTCCCCGCGCAGCTGCTGCCCCAACGTGATCGCAGTGGTTGCATCGCCGGCCGCCAACGCCTGCTCGCGGCGCTCACGCAGTCGACTGATCTGCAGCTGGCGCAGATCTTCGGCATACAGCCTGCGCTGGGCAGCGGGCAATGCGTTGATGAAGGCTTCCAACCGCTGCGGATCGGTTCGGCCGTACAGCTGCACCAGCTTGCGGATCACGTTGGCATCGTTGGGCGCCATCCGCCGGGCAAGCTGCAACTGGCGTTCGGCTGCGGCGTCATCGCCGCGGGCCACGGCCACGTCGACCAGGCCCAGTGCAGCATTGACGTCGCGGGGCTGCTGGCGGCGCGCCTGCGCGTACAGTCGCTCGGCCTCGTCCAGCCGGCCGGCGGCCAGCGCCGCGTCGGCCTGGTCCAGCTGCAGCCAGTAGCGGGTGCTTGCGATCAGGTCACGCCACTTGTCGTTGCTGTCACCGGCCGGGGTGGCCTGCACCGCACGCTGGAAATAGTTGATGGCCTGCTCGCGGCGGCCCTGGCGCATCAGCGCCATGCCCAGCCCCCCCAGCAGGTCGGGCTCGCGCGGATAACCGCGCAGGGCCTGCAGGAAGGCGCGCTCGGCCTCTTCATTGCGGCCGGCATCGAGCAACTGCTGGCCACGCAGGCCGGCGCGCCACGCCGGGTCGCTGACCCGCTTGTGCTGGTCGGTGTAGCGCTCGCGTACCAACGCGATGTCGGCAAACGTCGGGTTGCGGGTAATGAAGTCCTGCAGCCGGCGCACGCTGCGGTCGTCGGCCGGCTGATCCTTCAGGTAGGCCCACTCGGCGTCCGCCGCCATGCCGCGGGCTTCCGGATTACGCCCCATGCGCTGCAGCGCGGCCAGCGCCTCGGCATCGCGGCCGGCCGCGAACAGCATCTGCGACAGCGCCTGCAGCAACGGCACATTGCCCGGATAACTGCGGTCCAGTTCGCTCAGCGCACGGATCGCCTGTGCACGCCCATCCGCCTGGGCGCCGCGCAGGCGCCAGTACTCCAGGCCCAGCTGCAGGCCGGGCGGGTCATCGTTGAACAGGCGCCGGTAGATCGCCAGCGCTTCGGCGCTGCGACCACCGGCAGCGAACAGACGCGCCTGCTGCAGGTCCTGCTGCAGGTCACCACGGTAGGCCTGCCAGAGGCGTTCGCCGGCGGCCAGTTCACGGGTACCCGCGCCGATCTCGCGCAGGCGCTTCAGGGTCGCCTCGGCATCCTGCAGCTTCTGCTGCGACAACTGCACTTCCAGGATCGCCACCAGCGTGTCGCGATCATCCGGTGCCAGCATGCGCAGCCGCGCCAGCGCGTCTTCGATCAGGCTCTGGCGACCGGTAGCCTCGCCGATGCGCACCTGCTGCAGCAGCCACTGGCGCTGCTCGGCGACGGTTCCGCCCGGTGTATCGGGCAGGGCCTGCGCCGCGCAGGGCCCGACACCGGCCAGTCCCAACAGGATCAGGCCGGACGCGGTGACCAGCGGATGCCGCGTACGTGCCATCAGTGCCCCGGGTCCAGGCGCTTGGCCGCGACCCAGCGCAGCGTGCGCCACAGCAGGAAAGCGACCATCAGCACCACCAGCGTGGCCAGCACCGCCAGCAGTGCCGGGTGGTCGGCCAGGTGGTACCACAGCAGCAGCCACCACGGCAGCGCGCCAACGTAGTAATGATCGCCGACGAACTGGCTGTGGATGCCCGAGGTACGCAGGATCGCCACCGAACCGGCAATGGCTTCGCGCTTGCCGGTATCGCTGAGTGCATCGTCGAGCAGGCCGTAGTCGGCGGCATTGCTGGCGGCCAGCGAAACGATGCTGCGCTGCGCATGATTCGGCGACTGCATGCCAATGATCGCGGCAAACGGTGCCTGCGCGCTCACTGCTACTTCGGTCACCGCCGGGTCGCCATCGCGGCTGCCACGGCGGGCCTGTTCCATCGCCTGCTGCGGCGACGGTGACTGGCCGTTGAGCAGGCGCGTGCGCTGGTCGTCGATCAGCAGCGACAGCTGCTGGCTGCCGCGCAGTTCGGCCGGCAAGGCGCCCAGCATCAGCAGGTCCGCATCCAGTGCGTTGGCCTGCTTCCAGTCATCGGACAGGCGCAGGCCATAGGCCGGGTAGCCACTCTGCACGCCCAGCCCACCGATCAGGTTCAGCAGCAGGCTGACCTGTGCTTCGCTGGCGCTGGGCGGCACCAGCACGACCGTCTCCGACAGATCGGCCATGCGGGTGAACGGGAAACCGCTGAGTGCGAACGCAGACAGGTCCGGCAGGCCCATGTAGTGATGGAAACCGGAGAAGTCGATGGTCGAGTCTTCTTCGATCGCTGCCTGCAGGTTGGGCGGCAGCACGGTCTGGCAGTGGTCGCGCTGCGCACTGCCCATCACGCTGGCGAAGTTGAAATCGAAGCGCAGCTGGTTGCGGTCGCCCAGCTTGAGTGCCGGAATCAGCAGACGCCCGTCGTCGGCACCTGCATCGCCGGCCAGCACCGGCAGGCGGATTTCCTCCAGGCCCTGCTTGCCGTTGCGACGCACCAGCGGGAAGCTGGAGATGAACTGGTCGTTGATCGCCACGCCCAGCCGCGACTCATCGCTGCCGAACGGCGGCGTGTAGCGGTAGCGCAGGTTCAGCGGAATGCCCTGGTTGCGCCAGATGAACAGGTCCGGCGGCAGATTGAGATTGACCGTGATCGGCTGCGGCGACACGCCGTTGGCGTGCAACTGCTGCGGGTAGTCGAGCAGTTCGGCCAGGCGGACGGCGCGGTCGGTACGTACCCAGTTCGGTGCGTCGTACGGCTTGCGCGGGACCAGCGGCTTGATCTCGTCGACGCTGACCTGGCGGCCGCGGAACAGCACGTTGCCGGCCGCCATCGCGGCCACCGCCTTCTGCAGGTCGTCATCGTTGCGGCCCAGCACCAGCAGCAGCTTGCGCTGCGGATCCTCCGGCAGCGACATCAGTTCGATCATCGGGCCCTTCACCGGGGCATGGTTGGCGATCACCGGCGGGAACCTGCCGTTGACCGCCAGCACCACCGCGTGGCCCTTGTCCGGCAGCGTGCCGAAGCTGACCGGGAAGCGCGCCTGGCGCCACCAGCCGGACAGGCTGCCGAAGTACGAGGACATCACCGCCGCCGCGCGCTGCTGCGCCAGGCTCGGTGCGGCGGCGAACACCACCGGCAGTTCCAGCCGTGCGGTATCGCGCGGATCGAAGAACGGCAGCGGGAAGTTGGCCAGGTCATCCTGCATCGCCAGCGGCTGGCCACCCAGGCGCAGCGTGCTGTTGCTGGACAGGTTGACCCACAGCGAGCTGTGCGTCGGCTCTTCGCAGATGTCGGTGTAGTGGCCGACGAATTCCAGGCGGACCTGGTTGAAATCAGCAATCAGGCGCGCGTCCAGCGGCAGCTTGGCCTGCACCGGGCGGCCCAGCTGGTCGTTGCTGATCGGCACCACGCCCATCATCGCGTCGTTGAGGTAGACCCGCAGGTGCGACAGGGTCGGGAGCAGCGATGGTGAAGGCGTGAAGCTCAGATCCAGTTCCGCATCGCGGACCAGGCGGTCACGGCGCACCTGGAACTCGAAGGTGGTGGCATTGCGCACCCCCGACAGCAGCGTGTCCTGGCGGCGCCCCAGCTGCGCGAAGGTGTTCTGCCGCTGCCAGGGCCAGGCGCTGCCCGCCCAGGTCTGCGCCAGCGCGGGCTCGGTACCGGCGGCGGGCGTGGTGGCGGGTGCGGCCGGCACGCTCGGCACCGGCGGCGCGGCAGGCGCTGTGGTGGGAGGGGCGACCGGCGGCGGAGCAGGCGCGCTGTTGCCTGACGCCACGGGCAGGGCCAGCAGGGGCAGCAGCAGCCAACGCAGAGAGGACGGAAGGGTCATGGACGAAGCCCTGGATCAGCGGCTGGGTCAGCCGGGTGGGAAGGAAGCGGACGTTGCGGAGCAAAGCTGGCCAGCCATCGCAGCAGGCGACGGTTCCAGTGTGCCGGGCGGTCAAGGTCGAACGGTGCGAAATCACCCATCCGCCGATAGCCGCGCCAGCCCAGGACCAGCACGCTCCACAGGCTGCGCGGCAGGCTCTTGGGTTGGTAACCGGCGTGCCAGTCGAGCCAGGCATCGGCGCGGGCGAAGGTGCACTGGGCGAACTCCACGCGCTGGCGTTCGTCCTCGAACAGCAACAGCAGGCCCAGTCGCTGGCCGACCGTGCGCTGCACCCGCGCCGGGAACGCGAATTCGCGGCGGCCCCGCCCCAGCAGCACCTGCACGCGCTGGCCCTCGGCCAGCTGTGCGTCTTCGCCAAGCTCGACGCCCACGCCATCGTTGGAGTAATCCTGAAGCACGCCGCGCAGGCGGCGGCCATCGGGTACCCGCAGCGCCATCGGCAGGTGGGTGGTGACGCGGTGCGTGCGCCGCACCTGCTGCACTTCAGCGGCCACCGCCAGCGCGCCGCCGATGATCAGCAGGTTGTACAGCACCCACAGCGAACTGACGACCACCGTGCCGCGTTCATCGAGCGGCCCGTGCATGAAGCGCCACACGGCAAAGCACAGGCCAAGCACGTTCAGCAGCGCCAGCACCAGGTAGGGCTGCGCCACGCGCCAGTCGAATCGATCGCCGGCCTGGGTGCCGCCCTTGTCGGTGACGTTGAACTTGCCACGGCCCGGGCTGAACAGTGCCACGGTGGTGGGCCGTGCGATGTACCAGGCCAGCACCGTCTCGTACACCTCGCCCCAGAACGGCCGCCGGTACTTGCCCTGGATGCGTGCGTTGGTAAGGCTGGCGTGGGCCATGTGCGGCACCACGAACAGCAGGATGGCCAGCGCCGGCGCATAGATGATGTAGACGTGCAGCAGCAGGAACGCCAGCGGCGCGGTGAGGAACACCAGGCGCGGAATACCGGCCAGGAAATGCAGCATCGCGTTGGCGTAGCAGAAGCGCTGGAACAGGCTCAGGCCCTTGCCCAGCAGCGGGTTGTCGATGCGGAAGATCTGCACCATGCCGCGTGCCCAGCGGATGCGCTGGTTGACATGCGCGCCGAGGCTGTCGGTGGCCAGGCCGGCCGCCTGCGGAATGCGCAGGTAGGCCGAGTTCCAGCCCTTGCGATGCAGGCGCAGCGCGGTGTGCGCATCTTCGGTGACGGTCTCGGTGGCAAACCCGCCGATGGCATCGATGGCCTCGCGCCGCAGTACTGCGCAGGAACCGCAGAAGAACGCCGCGTTCCACAGGTCGTTGCCGTCCTGCACGAGGCCGTAGAACAGTTCGCCTTCGTTGGGGTCGCTGCGGAACACCTGCAGGTTGCGTTCGAACGGATCGGCCGAGAAGAAGTGGTGCGGGGTCTGCACCAGCGCCAGTTTCGGGTCACGCAGGAACCAGCCGCAGGTGATCTGCAGGAACGAACGCACCGGCAGGTGGTCGCTGTCGAAGATGGCCACCAGCTCGCCATCGATCAGGGTCAGGGCGTGGTTGAGATTGCCGGCCTTGGCATGGCGGTTGTCGGCGCGGGTGATGTAGTTGACCCCGGCGCGCTCAGCGAATGCGCGGAATTCTTCGCGCTTGCCATCATCGAGGATGTGGATGCGCAGCTTGTCTGCCGGCCAGTCCAGGCCCATCGCTGCGTACACGGTGTGCCGCACCAGCGCCAGGTCTTCGTTGTAGGTGGGAATCAGCACATCCACCGTCGGCCACTGGCGGATGTCGGCCGGCAACGGCGCCGGGCGGCGGCGCAGCGGCCACGCCACCTGCACGTAGCCCAGCATCAGCACCAGCCAGGAATAGGTTTCCGCCGCCAGCAGCACCACGCCACAGACCAGGTCGAAGGTGCTGTTCCAGTTCAGCGTGGCGGTATAGCGCCACCACAGGTAACGGCAGGACACGGTGATCGAGAGCACGACCAGCACCAGCGTCGCATAGCGCCCCTGCATGCGCCTCACCAGCAGCGCGATGGCCCACAGCAGTGCAACGAACACGAACTGTGCGAGATAGGTGAACGGCTGGGTGATGCACAGCGCCGCCAGCCCCAGCGTGGCCAACCCGACCAGCAGGGTCAGCAGGTGCCGCGAACGTGGCGACAGGCTGCCCACCTTCCGGCCGAACCAGGCCGCCACGCGGCTGTTCCAGAACTCACTGGGCGCATCGCGCATCGCGCGCAGATAGCGCAGGCGGCCACGACCAGCCGCGCCACGCAGTTCGGCAATGCGTTCGCGCCGGGCCTGGGCCAACCGTTGCCGCCTCAGCGAGGGCTGCGGTACCAACCGCACCAGCGATAGCCACATGGCCTGGATCAGCAATCGCAGGGGATCACCCGGGCGCCAGCGACGGTCGCCCTGTATCTGCGGGAAGGCGTTGCGCAGGCGCGGCGCCTGCGCCTGCCATGCCGGCCCTTCCAGGCGCAGGAACGCCCAGCCCACGCATTGCAGCAGCCACAGCATTGCCCGCGTCGGCCAGGACGCATGCACCCGCTCACGCAGGCGTCCCCAGTCCAGGTAATAGACGCGGGCGCCCATCAGCGTCCTCCCGCCGCGGCCTGGCGCCGCGCGCCTTCGGCCAGGCACCACAGCACCAGCCCGTCGACATCGGCGGCGGCCAGCGAATCGGTCGCATAGCGGCCCAGTGGCTGCTTGCTGGCCAATGCGGACGGCACCCGCGCATCCTCGTGCAGCGGCTGCGGCACCAGCCGCGCCCCGTGCGCGTGCAGCCACAGCTGCATCAGATCGCGCTGCACCGGAATGACCGGGTCATAGCGGTTGGCCAGCAGCAGGCGGGTGTCATCCGGCTGTCGTTGCAGGAACACATGGCTGACCGGATCGACACAGGCCAGGCGCAGCGGCAGCGTGCAGCGCGCGTGCTGGTTGATGGCCGCAGCGTGCGCCGGCAGGCGCTGCGGCAGGTCGAACAGGATCCAGTCGAACTGGGTCTCCAGCAGCGGAATGCGTTCGGCCCAGGTGGCCGGTGCCTGCTGCAGCTGCTGTTCGATGCGCATCGCAGCCCCGGCATCGACACGACCGTAGGGCAGCACCGCCAGCCCCGCTGCGATGGCATAGGCGGCATCGCGCCAATCCGTGCCGTCCAGCTGCGCACGCGCCCAGCCGTTGTCGACATCGGCCGGCAGGCCCAGGTGCAGGCCGAGCATCTGGTCCGGACTGCATTCGACCAGCAGCACGCGCTGGCCCTGGGCATGCAGGCCCTGGCCGAGTGCGGCCAGCACCGTGGTGACGCCGGTTCCGCCATGGATGCCCTGCAGCGACAGCAAGGTGCTCATCTGCGCGGCTCCAGTTCAGCCAGCAATGGCCAACGCGCCAGCGCCTGGGCACGCTCATGCTGGGCCGAGAAGTCCACGTAGGGCAGCCCCGGCATGTCCAGGCTGCGGCGCAGCAGGTCGATGTCGTCCTCTTCCACGGACAGCGTGACCGGCACGGCAAGAATGTCGGCAGGCATCAGCGCGCCTCCTCCGGGTAGGGGCTCCAGGTCTGGCTGCCCTGCAGCTGCAGCCAGGGCTTGCCAGCGTACTCGATGACCTTTGCGCCTTCGTTCTCCGATACCGACGGTGTCTGCGGCAGACCCTTCAGCAGGCTGTTCCAGTTGCGCTCGCTCGGCGGCGACTGGGCATTGAGCGCGTACACGCGCGACACCAGCTCGGACACCGCCAGGTAGCTGCTCGGTTCGGGCACATGACGTGGGCCGCCGGCCGCCGGCGCGCCCATGCCGATCAGCTTCACGCCCACCGGCACGTGGGTGATCGATGGACTGGGAATCTCACGCATGCCCGGAATCTGCATGCGGTCGCCATGCAGGGCCGCGCCGTGCTCAGGCACCACCACGATCATCGCGCGGCGCCCGCTCCTTTCCACGGCTTCGACGAAACCGGCCATGTCGCCCAGCACCATTTCCGCACGTGCCTTGTAGTCGGCGGCATTCGAACGGCCATCGGCGCCGACGATGCGGTTGCCATCGTGCAGCGAGATCGTGTTGTAGAACAGCGCCACCTGCTGGCTGGACTCGGCCAGCCGCTGTTTCCACCACGCCATCAGCACATCGCCATCGCGGCGCAACGGCGACTTGTCGAAGGCCACCAGCGCAGTCGGAAATGCGCTGATATCCATCGGCTGCGCCTGCAGCCCGCCATACTGGTGCAGTTCACCGATGAAGTCGTCGAAGTGACCGTCGTGGTTCATCGCCAGCTTGCTCTGGAAGCCCAGACGCTGCAGGTTCGAGAACAGCTGGCACTCGGCCGGCACCGGATCGAACAGGCCGGTATGCGAGGTCTGGCCACAGCTGGCGCGCAGCAGGCGGATCGCCGCCGGGCCACTGTAGGCGGTTGCCGAGTTGAAGTCGTCGAACACCACGTCCATGTGGTCGAGCAGGTTGTTCTGGCGCAGCCCCACTTCATCCAGATCGCTCCATGCCAGCGAGCAGATGTTGAGGATGATGACGTCGAACGGCGCGCCGCTGCCCGGTGCGGGGAAGCTGGTCTTGAGGCTGGCCTGCTGCTGGTAGAAGCTGGCCAGCCATGCATTGAGCGTCTCGTTGTTGGCCGGCGGCAGGCCGCCACCTGAGGTGCCTCCGGCGCTGGCGGTGGCCGCGGTGGCGGTACCCTGCCCCCAGTTCCAGCCCGCCGGCATCGGTATCGCCATCACAGCTAGGCCAAGCATGCCCAGCACGCTCAGCGTGGTGATGCGCAGCCACGGCTTGAGCAGTACGTAGGCCAGCACCAGCATCGCCAGCACCGCCACCATCTGCCAGTTGATGAAGCGCTGGGCCAGCTCGAGCCAGTAGTCCGCCGAGAAGTCCAGCACGCCAGGTTGCACCAACAGGCGCCGGAACGGCGGCCACCAGGTGTCCTGATAGTACAGAGCCACGCCCACTGGTACCGCGACGACGGTGCGCGCGATGCGTGCCCAGCGCCAGCGCAGTGGGATCAGCAGCGCGCCAAGGAACAGCAGGTTGGGCAGGATCTTCAGATCCAGCGCGCCCATCCAGGCCAGTACCACCTTGGATAGGAAATACAGGTTCCAGCCTCGCAGGTCGGCCCAGGCGAAGGGGGATGCCGGTACCATCTGCGGACTCATGCAGCCCTCCGCGGCGCACGCTGGCGCACGCCGGCGCGGCGCAGGTGGCGGGGTGGAAGCCAGCGCGCGACACGGCGGCGCAGCCCACGCCACAGCGTGCCAAGCATGGCACCGAAGGGAATCATCACCAGCGCGCAAGCGACGATCAGGGTCCAGAGTTGCTGGTCGGTGGTCATGCGTGATCTCCCAGTCGCAGCGGCTTCGGGGCGGTGAAAACAGGTGCCTCCGGCGCCGGGGCCACTGCCGGCAGGACCGCGGGGGCTTCAGGCAGTACTTCGGCCTCCGGATCGCTGCTGCGGGCGTTCATCGCTGCAATGTCGTACTCGGCCAGGCGCTGGTAGCCATCGAAAAGCTCGCGCCAGGGCAGGCGGAACAGATTGCCCAGGGCCTGCTCGACCGCATCACGCCGGCAACCAAACAGGAACAGGCGTACCTGCCCGCGGTAGACACAGGCCAGATCGCCCTGGCGGCGGATGCGCAGCTGCTGCAGGGTCTGCTCGGCACGCAGGCCGGCCACCGGCTGCAGCGCCAGCACGGCGCTTTCCACCGCGCTACCGTCCTGGTCGATGCGATCACCTGCGATCTGGCGGAAGCGTGCGGCGTTGACCAGGCCACTCACCGATGGCGGTCGATGCGAACGGATCAGCGGCTCTGGTTCTTCCGCCAGCTGGCCCTGCCAACGCTGCCGCTGCACGGTTTCCAGCAGGGTCAGCAGTCGCGGCAAAGGCGTAGCTGACGGCACCACCAGGCTGCAACCGCACTGCATCAGCAGCCGCTCATCGGCGTAGCGCAGGCAGGGCTGCAGCTCGCGCACCACCAGCTTCAGCGCATTGCCACGTTCGCGGCGCAGGCGGTGCAGCAGGCGGGCCAGTGCATCCACCTTGGCATTCTCGTCGATGGCCAGCACCACAGTGGCCTCCCGCGCCTGCAGCGCGGCCGGCAGCAATCCGGCCCAGCCGTCATACAGGCGCCAGGCCGCCGACAACGGCGGCGCACCTTCCAGCACTTCGGCCTGGGCCAGGAAGACATCGCGGTCACTGCCACTGGTCGCATCGATCCCAGTCTCGGCGGCATCGGCCTCGGCCAAATGGCGCAGCCCGCGGTTTTCCTGCTCGACGCCGAACGATCGCTGGGCCACCACGCCATGGCTGTTGGACCAGTAATGCAGCAGCAGCTGCAGAGCGCCACGATGCGGATGCAGCTGGGCCACACCGGCGCAGCTCCGGCTCAGTGACAACAGGCGCGGGGCCAGGGTCGCCACTTCGCCGTGGCACAGCAACAGCAGCACCTGCTGCGCCTGTCCGGCCCATTCCTGCAGGCGCTGGCACCAGCGCGCCAGCCGGGCATCATCCCAGCCGTCCAGCGCCGCCACCGGGAACTGCACCAGGCTGAGCCGGGTGCGCGCCGAGGCGGTGCGCGGCAGATCGCCGGTCAGCCCGTGCAACGCCTGCTGCATGCCGTGGTGCGAGCGCTGGAACAGCCGCAGGTGGGCGGGCCCCTGGTCGGCAGGCAGCAGCGCCAGCATCGATTCGGCCCCCCGCCCCAGCGTGACCAGCACGGCCTCGTCCAGTGCCTCGGCCGTGGCCAGCACTCCGGCGCCGAGCAGGTCCGTCGACGCGCTGCCGGCAGCCACCACCCAGTACAGGCCTCCGCTGCGCATCTCGACGAACTCGGCGGGCAATCCGGCAATGGCAAGGTGGGTCGCAGGCACGCCGGATCCTTTCATTGCCCCTCAACCGAGCGGAAAGCCCAGCAGTGGAGGCGCTGCGGTGAAAAGGAGGTCACTTTCATGACGTACATCACATTCATGTTTCTGTACGGCCATGATAGTCCTGATCTTCACGTTTGCGAGATCAAGACGCAGTCAACGCCGCCCGCGGAACGGGCGACGTGAGGCTCGAAACTCAGCAATGGAAAGCGCGTACTACTCGTACTGGATCGTGAACGTCGCCTGCCCGTTGGCAGTGCCGGCACCCACCGTGCCGGCCTGGGTCTGCACGTAACGGGCGCGCAGCGGCAAGGTCATCGTGCTGGTGCCGGGGGTGGTGGTACCGACATTGACGGTCTGGCCGAAGCGCACTTCTCGCTCGGTGCTGCCATCCCGCTGGACCATCTGGATGCCGATGCGGGTGGCGCTGTTGGTGGCCGCACTGAGCTTCAGCACACCCGGCATGTTCGAGCTGTCCTGGTCGGCGTCGAGGCGGATGCCGATCTTGCTCTGGTAGGCGGCGACATTGCTGCCCTGGCAGTTCAGGCGGATCTCGAAGTCGCGGTCGACGGCCCTGGAACCGACACCGGTGAAGGTGGTGTTGGGCACGCTGCCGAAATCGACGGCGATGTTGCGGCTGCCGGCCTGCACTTCACAGGTCGGGCTGACCACGGTGGTGCCCGAGCCCCTGAACGTCGAGGTCAGCACCGGACGGCTGGGACCGTCACCATCGAAGTAATAGGTGGTGAATCGACCGTTCGGTGCGATCACGCCCGAACCGGTCTGCGCGGCGGTCTTGATCAGCTGGATGCGGAACTGGCCACCGATCAGCGAGATGGTGGAGTTGGCAGCGAAATTGATGGAGTGCGGGTAGTAGGTCTGGATCGCGCCGGAGTCGCGGAACAGGCGGATGCCCACACCCGCGACGCCAGTCTCGTAAACGTTGGCAAACCCGGCCACCGGTCGCTTCTGCGGTGCGTTGACATACTCACCGGTGGAGTAGCCACCGTTCCAGTAGTCGCAGCGGGCAACGCTGTTCTGCTGGTTGATCGGTACGCTGATTTCCTTGATCACGCCGCCTACCGGCGTGCTGGGCAGGATCACGATCTGACCCATGTCCATCTGCACGTCCTGTGCAACGAAACCATTGATCTGGATACGGCACGCGGCGCTGGCCTGCTGAGCCAGCAGCACGCCGCCCAGCAATGCAAGGGCACTCAGCGCCTTGCGGCCACGGGAAGAAATCATCGGCATGCTGCCTCCAGCGGGATGAAGCCGGTCTTGGACGCATCGGCGCCCGCCGGAACCTGGTAATCGACGGTGCAGCGCTGATCGGCGCCGGCGCCCCACTCCACCAGCAGGCTGCCCTGGTTCTTTTCACTGCGTACGTACAGGCGGCCACCCTGGCTGACCATGCCCACCGGCTGGCCCTGCTCGTCCTTGACCTGCGCACCGAACGGCATGGTGCGGCCGTCGGGGTTGCGCACCTGGATCAGCAGCGCGTTGCCCTTGCGGGTATCGAAGCGCAGGTAGCTGATCGCACCGGCAAACGGCGCGATCGACTGACTGGTGCTTTCCAGTTCGACGTCGTGGGCCATGCCCTGCGGGTCGAGGGTGACGGTGTTGAGGCGGTACGGCGACACGTACGGGACCACCGCGTAACCGCGGCCATCGACGCGCAGGCCCGGGGCGTTGCTGACGATTGCATCGCGTGCGCCCGGCGCTTCCACCAGCACCATGGTGTCGCCACGCTGCGGGGTGAAGGTGAAGCCGCCCGGATGCACGACCACGCTGCCGTTGGCACCCACCGAGGCCTGGCGGAAATCACGCGAGTGGCTGTAGGTGGCGTTCAACGCGGAGTAGCGGCTGCGGTACTCGGCATTGCCGACCGCAGTGGTGCCACCTTCGCGGGAATCGGACAGGGCCACGCCGTAGCTGAAGTTGTTGTCGACGCCGGCCGAGCCGGTGATGCCGACGCGGCTGTTGTCGTAGCCACCGCGCTCGCGCACGCCGAGGTCGGCGCTGAACGACACAGGGTGGGAACCACGGCCCAGCGGCACGCTCATCGACAGCAGGTACTGGGTATCGGAACGGCCCAGCACGCCTTCTTCGGTGCGCAGTGCCGAGAAGCCGTAGTTCACCGAGCGCCAGGCATTGTTGTAGCCCACCTGGTACTGCTTGGAGGTGCCGGAACGGTCGTAGAAGTCACGCACCGAGCCGGTCACGTACAGCGCGCCGCCGCGACGGCCCAGCGGCTGGTTCAGCGTTACCTGGAACTGGCTGCGCTGACGACCGCGGGTGGTCGGGTCGATGCCGCGCTTGTCCGAATCACGGCCATACAGCGCGTCCTGCAGGCTGTAGAAGCCTTCGGTCGAATAACGGTAGGCGGCCAGGGTCAGGTTGGTCCCGGTCTCGCCGATCATGTTGCTGTAGCTCAAGCGCACACTGGCACCGGTGTGGTTGCCGTAGTGGTCGAACGTGGTGCGGGCGTGGGTGACGTCGGCGGCGAACGCGCCAACCGGCGTGGACAGGCCGACGCCGTACAGCAGCGACAGGTAGCCATCGCTCAGTGCACTGCCGCCGTACAGGGTCAGCTGGTTGCCGATGCCGCGCTGGTAGGTGCCCTGCACCAGCCATGGCTCATCGGCCAGCAGCTTGTTGCGCACCTGGCCGGCGGTCAGCGAGTAACGCGACACGCCTTCGCGCAGCATCTGCGGCACCGAACCGAACGGCACCTTGAATTCGCGGCGGCGGCCATCGGCCTCGATCACGCTCACTTCCAGATCGCCGCCGTAGCCGGTCGGGTACAGGTCGTCGATGACGAAGCTGCCCGGCGACACGGTGGAGGAGTAGATCAGCTGCTGGTTCTGGCGCACTTCAACGCGCGCGTTGGTTTCGGCAATACCGCGCACGACCGGCGCGTAGCCGCGCAGCGAGTCGGGCAGCATGCGGTCGTCGCTGGCCAGGCTGGCACCCCGGTAGCCGATCGAATCGAACAGTTCGCCGGTGGTGTAGGCCTCACCGATGGTGAGCATGCCGCGCACCTGCGGAATGCCGCGCTGCGCATAGGTCGCGATGCTCTGCCAATGGCGGCCGTCGCCCTCGGACCAGGTCAGATTGGAATCGTGGCGGAACTGCCAGCCACCCAGGTTCAGGCCGGCATTGAGGCCAAGGTAGGCGCTGCGGTTGCGCTGGCCACCTTCGACGCGGCTGTCGCTGTCGATGGCATTGAAGCTGTAGCCGACGAAGCCGGCATTGATGCCGCGGTCCCACAGCGCCGGGTTGACGTAACCGCGTGCCTCACGGCGCAGGAACACCTGCGGAATGCTCAGGTCGTAGCGCAGGTTGCCGCTGTCATAGACGCCATACGCATTGGCCATGCGCTGCTGCACCGGCACGCAGCTGGTCTTGTCGGTGGGCACGGACGGATCCTGCTGCAGCAGCACGGCCTCGCTGTCCACGCCCATTTCTTCCAGCATCGGCAGCGGCAGGCAGGCATCGACACGGCCCTGTGCATCGGCCTTGAACTGCAGATCGCGACGGCCCTGCCAGGCACCGTTGACGTAGACGTCGACACGGTAGTTGCCGGCCACCATCGGGTTGCCGTTGCTGAAGGCCGCCAGGTCGACCTGCTTGGCCTGGCCCGACAGGAAGCTGGAATTGAACTGGGCCGATTCCGGTGCACGCGCATTGGCCGCACCACTCTGCGCCATCAGCGCCTGTTCGCCGAGATTGGCCGGAGCAGCCAGCGCCCATCCTGGGCAGGCCACGCCAGCAACCAACAGGCACAGCGCCTGATGGATCGACAATGTCAATCTGTTTCCGATCACACTGACATTCCTTCAATTCGCCGCACAGCGGCGGTGGCGGGATGCGCGGGCCAGGGGCCGGCGCGGCGCGTTCAGCCCCCGGTGCTGCCGAGGCGGATGGTGTGTTCCACCCGGCCGCCGTAGTCGTTGATGGTGATGAAGCGGACCTGGTCGGTGCCCGCCGGTGCGGCGAACTCCAGGCTCTGCTTCGGCGCGACCATCGCGCCCTTGTCCTCGACGGCCTTTTCACTGCTGCCGGTCACGGCATGTACTTCGGCCAGAGTGACGTGGAAGGGGCTCGGGTTTTCCACCCGCAGGCGATCGCCCGTGCGGGTCCAGCGCAGCGCTGCCGGCGCGTCGTTGGCGACGCCCTTCAGGCCCTGCGGCCGGTAGAAAAGCTTCAGGCGCGAACGGAACGCGACCTGCAGGTAATTCTGTTCGCCGCTTTCGGCGTTGTCCGGGGACGGCGGAACATCCAGCACGTTGAGCCAGAACACCGACTCACGGTCGGTCGGCAGCTGCGCGCCGGAGAAGATCAGTCGCAGCGCCTGGCTGCGGCCCGGCTCGACACGCGCGATCGGCGGTGTCAGCACGAACGGGGCATCGCTGGTATCGGCGGTCTGGTTGGCGTCGCCGCTGTCGATCCAGGCCTGCACCAGCGCCGGCGAATCGCCCACGTTGTCGACCTGCACAGTGACTTCGCGCGCCTGCGCCGGATAGATCACTCGCGTGCCATTGACCACCACGCCGGCCAGAGCGTTCTGGCAGAAGGGCAGCGTGAACGCTGCCAGCAGCAGCGCCCGGGGAAAGAATGCTTTCATCGGAAGTACTACGCTCTAGGGGTGTGGCCAGAGGCCGCGGAGCACTGGCCGGCGCGTACGCCGGCCAGTGCGGGTACGGCTACGATCAGTTGTAGATGATCGTGTACTTGACGCTGCTGGTGACGTCGCCCGGGGTGGCGGCGGCAGTGGCGTAGTACTCAGCGTAGTAGTTCAGGTCGGCCGAGCCGTCGGTGCCGACGGTGACCCACTGCGAGTTGGTCTGGGCCAGGCCAGCGCCAGCAGCCTTGATCGGCAGGACCTGGTTGTTCGAACCCAGCAGCTGCAGCTGCACGTTGGTGGCAGCGTTGGCCGAAGCCTGGTTCAGCAGGCGGCCGGTGTTGAAGTCAACGGTCGAACCCGGCTCGAAGTAGGTCGCGACGTTGCCGGCGCTGCACTTGGTCAGGTTGATGGCGAACGGGGTACGGCCGGCAACCGAACCTGCGGTGGCCAGGGTGTTCTTGGACACGGTCGGCAGGTTGACGGAGAAGTCCTTGCCGCCCGGGGTCGAGATGGTGCAGGTCTTGTCGGTCACCTTGCCGTTGAAGGTGATGGTGCCGTCGGCGGCGTTGGCGGCCAGCGGAGCGGCGGCCAGCATCAGAGCGGCGATGATATTGATCTTGTGCATTCGCTTTTACCTAACCCTACTGAAGAGATGAGAAGTAGAGGAGGAAGCAAGGAGCACTGCCGGGGCTATCAAGACCCATCCTTGCGTCTCACCTGTGGCCGGACTCGGACATACCTTCCCCTGAATCCGTGACGCAAGTATATGCATAACTGTGATGAAAGTCTCATTATTTTTCTGAACGCCAATTCATTGACGCCTTAAATGTGACGTGGTAAGCGAAATAAGATCGCGCGGCGCGCAGAGGATTGGACGGTGGCCGGGATCAGGTCACAAGCGACCTTGCATGACGCTCTTGGTGACGCGTTCGGCATGCGCGGAACAGGCCTTTTTAAGGTGGAAATCACCTTATTTGATGCGCATCACTCTTTGTTGGTGACGGCCCTAGCAGATTCGAAATCGTCCTATTAAAGGCGGATCGAACCTGTCGCTAACTAGGACACACCGAACCAGAGAACGTGTCATGAGGAACTCCATTCTGCTGTGCGTGGCCCTGATGTCCGTCAGTGCGCTGGCCCAGGCCAACAGCGGCAGCATCCGTTTCAGCGGCCGTATCGCCGAGCCGGGCTGCACGACGAACCTGTCCCAGGGTGAGCTGAGCCTGGCCGCCTGCCCGCCCTCGGCCAAGGGCTCGACGGTGGCGGTGACGGCGCTGGCCGATGGCCAGGCCGCGACGCTGCGCGACGGCAAGCGCCAGGGCCAGAAGCTGTCGGTGTCAGCCAGCGCGATGCGCGCCGGCGATATCGCCTTCTCCGAGCGCTACAGCGTGCAGGCCTCGAAGCAGCAGCCGCTGCAGGGCGCCTACCTGGTGGTGGTCGACTACCTGTAAGCCGGCGTGCTGCAAGCCGACGTGTTTACGCCGGCGGCAGCTCGAAGACCTGGCGCAGGTAGGCCAGGTAGCCGGGGTCGTCGCACATGCTCTTGCCCGGCGAATCGCTGAGCTTGGCCACCGGCTGACCGTTGCAGCGGACCATCTTGATGACGATGTTGAGCGGCGTTGGCCCCAGATCATTGGTCAGGTGGGTGCCGACGCCGAACGCGACCTGGCAGCGACCCCGGAAGTAGTCGTACAGGCGCATCACCTTGGCGATGTCGAGCCCATCGCTGAACACCAGCACCTTGCTGCGTGCATCCACCCGGCGCTGCTGGAAGTGCGCCAGCATGCGGTCGCCCCAGTCGAACGGATCGCCCGAGTCGTGGCGGACACCGTCGAACAGCTTGCAGAAGTACATATCGAAGTCGCGCAGGAACGCATCCAGGCCGACCACGTCGGACAGCGCGATGCCCAGATCGCCGCGATACTCGCGCGCCCACGATTCCAGTGCCGCCACCTGCGAATCGCGCAGGCGCGGGCCCAGTGCCTGGAACGCCTGCAGATACTCATGCGCCATGGTGCCGTGCGGGGTCATGCCGTACAGGCGGGCGAAGTGCACGTTGCTGGTACCGACCAGCTGCGGGCCGAGCGCATCGCGCAGCAGCGGCAGCAGCCGGGCGTGCCAGTCGCGCGAGTACCGGCGGCGGCTGCCATAGTCGGCGATGCGGCACTGCTCGAACCCCGGGGTATCACGCAGCAGCGCGGCCTTGGCCTGCAGGCGACGCTCGCCCTCGGCAAAGTCGGCCGTGGTGGTGTTGCGGAACCAGACTTCGTTGATGATCGCCAGCAGCGGCACTTCGAACAGGATGGTGTGCAGCCACGGGCCGGTGATGTCCAGTTCGATCTCGCCGGGCACGGTCTTCGACGCGCGCAACTGGATGTACTTGCGGTCGAGGTGGAACAGGCCGAGGAAATCGGCGAAGTCCGGCTTCACGAAACGCAGCCCACGCATGTAATCCAGCTCCGCGTCGCTGAAACGCAGGCTGCACAGGTGGTCGATCTCTTCGTCGATCTGGTCGATGTAATGAGCCAGGTCGATGCCGGGCGTGCGGCACTTGAACCGGTACTGCACCTGGGCGCCGGGGTGCTGGTGGAGCACCGCCTGCATCATGGTGAACTTGTACAGGTCGGTGTCGAGCAGGGACTTGATGATAGGCATGGGGCGGATTATGCGCCCGGCGGAGTGAACCGTGGGCGCGCCCGCCTTCCGTAGAGCCAAGTCCACGCTCGGCTGGATTGTTGCCTGAGCCGAGCGTGGGCTCGGCTCTACAACGACCTGCGCAGCAGGCGCGGCACCAGCATCAGCGCATGCGCCCAGATCGCGGCCCACACCGCAGCCCGCACCGGCAGCGAACGTTGCGCGGCCTCGAACTTCTGGAAGTAGCGCCACAGGCCCCGGTGCTTGTGCCATTCGACGAAGAACGGCCGCGAGCGGCTGGAGACGCCCCGTACATGGGTGACATGCAGATCGTTGGCGATCGCCACCACCGCGCCGGCCTCGCGTGCGCGGCGGCACAGGTCCAGGTCCTCGGCATGCAGGCGGTAGCCCGCGTCCCAGCCGCCGATGCGGTCGAACAGTGCACGCGGCATCATGAGCAGCGCACCGGACAGGGCCGGCACCCGCTGCAGCGCCTGGTGGGGATCACGCGGCACCGCCAGCTTCGAGCCCTTGCCGGGCGAACGCAGCATCAACAGAAAATCCGGATCACGGCGACGCACCGCCTCGTCGGCATGGCCATGCTCGTCCACCTGTTCGACGCCCAGCAGGCAGTCGCCCAGCGCTTCGGCACGGGAGCGCAGTTCAGCCAGGGTGTCCGGCTCGACCATCAGGTCCGGGTTGATGAAGGCCAGCCATGGGCTGTGCGAATCGGCCACGCCCTGGTTGTTGGCGGCGGCGAAGCCGGGGTTGTCCGGATTGCCGACGAAACGCACGCGCGGATCATGGCTGGCATGGCGCTGCACGATGTCCAGCGTGCCATCCATCGAGCCATTGTCGATCACCCGGATCTCGGCCACATCCTGCGCCTGGCGCAGACGCGAGAGACAGGCATCAATGGTGCTGCCGCTCTGGTAGGTGACGACGATGGCGGCAATGGCAGCATTCAAACGGGAGGCTCCGGCGCAGACGGGACGAACAGGTCCCCCTGTTCCTTCGGCATTATCGCCTGCCGCATGCGCTGCTGCAGGTCGGCACGCAGGCCATGCAGCGGATCGTGCATGAGGAAGTCAGCCAACCGCGGCACCCAGCCCGGCCAGCGTGCGGCCAGGGCCTCGAGATCGCCATCACGGCTGATCGCCTCCCCTGCCCGGCTGACGAAGGCGGTCTCGCACAACACGTTGCGCCATCCCAGGCCAGCCATGCGCAGGCTCAGGTCCACCAGTGCCGCGTTCCAACCGCCGTAGCTGTCCACGTCCAGGCCCCCGGCACGTCGTCGCGCGTTGCCCCGCACCAGCACCGCGTGGGTGACTGCCGACGGCAGCTCCGGGTGCAGCGTTGGCAGGCCCGCACAGGTCTGCGCCAGCAGCGCGGCATCGTCCGGTTCGGGATTGATCTCGCCCAGCCGGGGCCACGCAGCGGTTTCGCCGGCGTTGCACCACGGGGTTGCGGTCGCGATGGCGGCATCGCGGGCGAAGGCATCCTGCAGCTGCTGCAGCCAGCCCGGCGCGGGCACGCTGTCCGGTGCCAGCACCGCCACGTCCATGCCATCGCAGGCCCGCAGCATCTCGTCCAGGTGGGCGACTTCACCCAGCGGCCGTGCACGCCGGGTGTACTCAGCCTGCAATGGCGTTTGTGCCAACCAGTGTTCCACTACCGCCTGCGCGCGCGGCCCGGTCTGTGCATCGTCGGCCAGCCAGACCGCGGTGCCCGGCGCGGTGCCCGCATCCAGTGCAGCCAGGCAGCGGTCGAGCGCGGCATCGTCCACGCACAGCGGCAACAACACGATCGCCCCCATCCCGCCTCCGTGGTTGTCGGTAGCCACAGCCTAGCACTGGGAGGGTATCGGCCGGGTTGCACCCGGCACCCGCCTCAGGCCAGGGCAACAGCAACAGCCGAAGCAAAAGCTGGGTTCCTGGGGGTTGGCGGGGTGGGTCCGG